>NZ_JBICJR010000002.1:0-90174 GCF_043103245.1 Pseudomonas sp. YQ_6 | reverse complement strand
GGGCTTAAAAATCCTGGCCTTGCCAATGCTCCTCCCTGTGATTGCGATACCCGGCCTCTCCTGCAGGCCCTTTTCCTATGCAAGCCAACAGCCCATGGCTATCATGCCTGCCTTATTCCAAGTCGAGACTGGCATGCTGAAGTTGTTGAATCTCCTCAAGGACGGTCGGTTCCATTCCGGAGAAGCTCTGGGGGCAGCCCTAGGGGTGAGTCGCAGCGCAGTTTGGAAACAGCTGCAGCATCTGGAAAGTGAGCTGAACCTCACCATTCACAAAGTTCGTGGGCGCGGTTACCAGTTGGCTGCGCCACTGGCGTTGCTTGAGACGCAGGCAATCGCCGGATTCGCCGTGGGCGAACAGTGGCCGGTATTCATCCACGAAACGATCGACTCGACCAATGCCGAAGGCTTGCGCCTTGCCAGTGAAGGGCAGGCGGCTCCATTTCTGGTTCTGGCTGAGCGCCAGAGCGCCGGACGGGGTCGGCGCGGCCGACAGTGGGTCAGTCCATTTGCTGAAAATCTCTATTACAGCCTGGTGCTGCGCGTCGATGGAGGCATGCGTCAGCTAGAGGGGTTGAGCTTGGTAGTGGGGTTGGCGGTAATGCGCACCTTGCAGGCGTTCGGTGTAAAGGATGTCGGGCTCAAATGGCCTAATGATGTGTTGGTACGTGGGCAGAAGATCACCGGGATTCTCCTGGAATTGGTCGGCGATCCTGCAGATGTCTGTCATGTGGTGCTAGGCATTGGTATCAATGTAAACATGCAGGTAAACGAACAGGTCGATCAGCAGTGGACCTCAATGCGGCGTGAGGTTGGTGTAGTCATAGATCGGAATCACTTGGTCGCACTGCTCAGTCAGCAACTACAGCACGAATTGGCGCGCCATCGCCGCTACGGCTTTGCCGCATTCCAGGAGGAGTGGGAGCAGGCGCACTTGTGGCAGGGGCGCAATGTATCGCTGGTTGCTGGTAATACACGTATTGATGGCGTGGTTCTTGGCGTCGACGGGCAGGGTGGTTTGCGCCTTGAGGTGGACGGGATGGAAAAGAGCTTCAGTGGTGGTGAGCTCAGTTTGAGGTTGCGTGATGATTCTTGAGCTCGATTGCGGTAACAGCTTCATCAAGTGGCGGGTGATCCATGTCGCCGATGCTGTGATTGAAGGTGGTGGGATCGTCGATTCCGATCAGGCGCTGGTGGCCGAAGTGGCTGCGCTCGCTTCAGTGCGCCTCACGGGTTGCCGTATTGTCAGTGTGCGCAGCGAAGAAGAAACCGATGCGCTTTGCGCGTTGATTGCTCAGGCATTTGCCGTGCAGGCGAAGGTTGCCCACCCTGTCCGTGAAATGGCAGGTGTGCGCAATGGCTATGACGACTATCAGCGCCTGGGTATGGATCGTTGGCTGGCGGCGCTGGGGGCGTTTCACCTGGCCAAGGGCGCGTGCCTGGTGATTGACCTGGGTACCGCGGCAAAAGCGGACTTCGTTTCTGCAGATGGCGAGCATCTTGGGGGCTACATCTGCCCGGGTATGCCATTGATGCGTAGCCAGCTGCGCACTCACACCCGTCGTATCCGCTATGACGATGCCTCCGCGGAGCGCGCATTGAACAGCTTGTCACCAGGTCGCTCGACTGTCGAAGCGGTAGAGCGCGGTTGCGTATTGATGCTCCAGGGCTTTGCCTACACCCAGCTTGAGCAGGCTCGTGTGTTATGGGGTGAGGAGTTCACCGTGTTCCTCACTGGCGGTGATGCGCCGCTGGTGAGGGCGGCCCTGCCACAGGCGCGAGTCGTGCCTGACCTGGTTTTCGTTGGCCTGGCTATGGCCTGCCCATTGGATTGAGGTGCCTATGCGCTGGTTGTTTCTGCTGTTATTGGTGCTCAACGTCTTTTATTACGTATGGCATCAACAGGAAGCCCCGCTGAAGGTCAAGGAAGTCGCCCCGTTGTCGCTGTACAAGGGAAATCAGCAAGAAATCCGTCTGTTGCGTGAAACAGGTGTGTCGGCACCGCCCAAGCGTCGTGATGAATGCCTGGTAGTCGGAGGTGTGAAGGGGCAGGAGCAGTTGGATGCGCTGCGCCAACGCCTGCTGAGTCTGGATATTGCCACCTTGCCGGTGTCAGGGCAGCTGCCTGGGGCGGATGGTCGCTGGCTCAAGGTTGCTCCGGAAAGCGAGCGTTTGCTGGACCAAACGGTTCTCTTGGCTCTTTCCAATGATTTCAAAGACTTAAAACATAAAATTATTTTCTGCCAGGGTATTGCAACTGACGAATAGCTTGATAGAATGGCGCCCGCTTCACAGGGAACACCACTCAGGTGGTAGAGCTGGAAGCAGTGTCAAAGCAGCTAAGTTTCAGATTTGATTGAAAAAATTTGAAAAAACGCTTGACACTAGGACGGCAGACAAATAGAATGCCGGCCACATCTGGAGGGATTCCCGAGCGGTCAAAGGGGACGGACTGTAAATCCGTTGCGAGAGCTTCGAAGGTTCGAATCCTTCTCCCTCCACCAGTTTTAGCGAGAGCCGCAAGCTCCGCGGGTATAGTTTAGTGGTAGAACCTCAGCCTTCCAAGCTGATGATGCGGGTTCGATTCCCGCTACCCGCTCCAAGTTTGCCGGATTTTGCACAAAGTGTTTCGCTCTTGTAGCTCAGTTGGTAGAGCACACCCTTGGTAAGGGTGAGGTCAGCGGTTCAAGTCCGCTCAAGAGCTCCATATAAACAAGGCAGATATGAAAATATCTGCCTTTGTTTTATCAGCGCAAGACTATTTCTTCTGCGGAGGATTGTATCGATGGCTAAGGAAAAGTTTGATCGTTCCCTTCCCCACGTTAACGTCGGCACTATCGGCCACGTTGACCACGGTAAGACCACTCTGACCGCAGCTCTGACTCGCGTTTGCTCCGAAGTTTTCGGTTCGGCAATCGTTGAGTTCGACAAGATCGACTCGGCTCCGGAAGAAAAAGCGCGCGGTATCACCATCAACACCGCTCACGTCGAGTACAACTCGACCATTCGTCACTACGCTCACGTTGACTGCCCAGGTCACGCTGACTACGTGAAGAATATGATCACCGGTGCTGCCCAGATGGACGGTGCTATCCTGGTTTGCTCGGCCGCCGATGGTCCGATGCCGCAAACCCGTGAGCACATCCTGCTGTCCCGTCAGGTAGGTGTTCCGTACATCGTGGTCTTCCTGAACAAGGCTGATCTGGTAGACGACGCTGAGCTGCTGGAACTGGTCGAGATGGAAGTTCGCGACCTGCTGTCCACCTACGACTTCCCAGGCGACGACACTCCGATCATCATCGGTTCCGCTCGTATGGCCCTGGAAGGCAAAGACGACAACGAAATGGGCACTACCGCTGTCAAGAAGCTGGTAGAGACTCTGGATAGCTACATTCCTGAGCCAGTTCGTGCCATCGACCAGCCGTTCCTGATGCCAATCGAAGACGTATTCTCGATCTCGGGGCGTGGTACCGTTGTTACCGGTCGTATCGAGCGTGGTATCGTCCGCGTTCAGGACCCGCTGGAAATCGTTGGTCTGCGTGACACCACCACCACCACCTGTACCGGTGTTGAGATGTTCCGCAAGCTGCTGGACGAAGGTCGTGCTGGCGAGAACTGCGGCGTTCTGCTGCGTGGTACCAAGCGTGACGACGTTGAGCGTGGCCAGGTTCTGGTCAAGCCAGGTTCGGTCAAGCCGCACACCAAGTTCACCGCAGAAGTCTACGTCCTGTCGAAGGAAGAAGGCGGCCGTCACACTCCGTTCTTCAAAGGCTATCGTCCACAGTTCTACTTCCGTACCACTGACGTGACCGGTAACTGCGAACTGCCGGAAGGCGTTGAAATGGTAATGCCAGGTGACAACATTCAGATGACTGTTACCCTGATCAAGACCATCGCAATGGAAGACGGTCTGCGCTTCGCTATCCGTGAAGGCGGTCGTACCGTCGGCGCCGGCGTCGTAGCAAAAATTATTGAATAAGTAGTTGATTTACTTGATCAGGCCGGTATAATGGCCGGCCTGATACAGCGTTACAGGTCAGTAGCTCAATTGGCAGAGCGACGGTCTCCAAAACCGTAGGTTGGGGGTTCGATTCCCTCCTGACCTGCCATTTCACCTCGGTGTGATGGCTTTCTTCTTACAGGATCCTCCTCGATGACCCCCAAAACTGAAGCCCAAGAATCGCGTTTTGATCTGTTCAAGTGGCTGGCTGTAGTGGCTTTGGTGGTTGTTGGTGTTGTGGGTAATCAATATTACTCCAGCTCTCCAATCCTGTATCGCGTTCTTGTGCTTCTCGTCCTTGCTGCTGTCGCGGGCTTTGTAGCTCTGCAGACTGCGAAGGGCAAGTCGTTCTTTGCGCTGGCGAAGGAAGCTCGTACCGAGATTCGTAAAGTCGTGTGGCCGACCCGCCAGGAAACCACCCAGACCACGCTGATTGTCGTGGCTGTCGTGCTGGTTATGGCACTGCTGCTGTGGGGGCTCGATTCCCTGCTCGGCTGGGCGGTCTCCTTGATCGTTGGCTAAAGGTGTCCCGTGGCTAAGCGTTGGTATGTTGTGCATGCTTACTCGGGTTACGAGAAGCATGTAATGCGCTCCCTCATTGAGCGCGTCAAGCTGGCTGGCATGGAAGACGGTTTCGGCGAGATCTTGGTCCCGACCGAAGAAGTCGTCGAAATGCGCAACGGCCAGAAGCGCAAGAGTGAGCGTAAATTCTTCCCTGGCTATGTACTGGTCCAGATGGAGATGAATGAAGGGACTTGGCACTTGGTCAAGGACACCCCTCGCGTAATGGGCTTTATTGGCGGTACTGCTGACAAGCCTGCGCCGATTACCGATAAAGAAGCTGAGGCCATCCTGCGTCGCGTTGCCGACGGTAGCGATAAGCCGAAGCCCAAGACGCTGTTCGAGCCAGGTGAAGTGGTTCGAGTCATTGATGGTCCGTTCGCTGACTTCAATGGTAGTGTCGAAGAAGTTAACTACGAAAAGAGTCGCCTGCAGGTTGCGGTGCTCATTTTCGGTCGCTCTACTCCGGTAGAGCTCGAGTTCAGCCAGGTCGAAAAGGTCTAGGCGGACGAAGCATCCCATACCCCGCAGCCCTGTGTGCTGCGGGGTTTTGTCGTCACTGGGATAAAACGCAAGTCATCCGGGGAGCCATCAGGCGTTCGTACCCGATTTTGGAGTAGCTCATGGCTAAGAAGATTCAGGCTTACATCAAGCTGCAAGTTAAGGCCGGCCAGGCCAACCCAAGCCCACCCGTTGGTCCAGCTCTGGGTCAACATGGTGTGAACATCATGGAATTCTGCAAGGCCTTCAACGCCCGTACCCAGGGTCAAGAAGCCGGCCTGCCGACTCCAGTGATCATCACTGTCTACAGCGACCGTAGCTTCACCTTCGAGACCAAGAGCACCCCTGCCTCGGTTCTGCTGAAGAAAGCTGCTGGCCTGACCAGTGGTTCGGCTCGCCCGAACACCGTTAAAGTCGGTACCGTTACCCGTGCTCAGCTGGAAGACATCGCGAAAGCCAAACAGGCTGACCTGACTGCCGCTGACCTGGACGCTGCTGTACGCACCATCGCTGGCTCTGCCCGCAGCATGGGCCTGAACGTGGAGGGTGTGTAATGGCTAAGCTGACCAAACGCCAAAAGGCAATCGCCGAGAAAATCGAAGCAGGCAAGGCCTACAACTTCGAAGAAGCGGCAACTCTGCTGGCCTCGCTGCCTGCTGCCAAGTTCGTCGAGTCCTACGACATCGCCGTTAACCTCGGTGTTGACCCGCGTAAATCCGACCAGGTCGTACGTAGCGCTACCGTGCTGCCACACGGCACTGGCAAGACCGTTCGCGTCGCTGTCTTCACCCAGGGTCCAGCTGCTGAAGCTGCTCTGGCTGCCGGCGCTGATCGCGTAGGTATGGACGATCTGGCTGCCGAAATGAAAGGCGGCGACCTGAACTATGACGTCGTTATCGCATCGCCTGATGCCATGCGCGTTGTAGGTCAGCTGGGTCAGGTTCTGGGTCCTCGCGGCCTGATGCCTAACCCGAAAGTTGGTACCGTGACCCCAGACGTAGCCACTGCCGTGAAAAACGCCAAGGCTGGTCAGGTTCGCTACCGTACCGACAAAAACGGTATCATCCACACCTCCGTTGGCAAGATCGGCTTTGAAGCTGACAAGCTGAAGGAAAACGTTGAAGCCCTGATCGCTGACCTGAAGCGTATCAAGCCAGCTTCCTCGAAAGGCATCTACGTTAAGCGCGTTACCCTGAGCACCACCATGGGCCCAGGTCTGGTCATCGATCAGAGCTCGCTGAACGTGTAAGAACATGGCGGCGCGACCAGTCGCGCCGCCAGCAAAAATTGGGGTCCCTGCCTGGCGGGGGCTATCCAAGACCGTAGGCGGCGCAAGCCTTAAAACATCAGCCCACGCAGATGGTGCTCCCGATTCGTTACCGAATCAGACACCAAAACGACATCCGGCTTCGGCCAGATGAAACGGTAAAAACCAGGAGTAAACCCGTGGCAATTAAACTCGAAGACAAGAAGGCCATCGTCGCTGAAGTCAACGAGGCTGCCAAAGTCGCTCTGTCCGCTGTCGTGGCTGATGCCCGTGGTGTGACTGTAAGCGCAATGACCGGACTCCGTAAAGAGGCCCGCGAAGCTGGCGTATACGTACGTGTAGTGCGTAATACCCTGCTCAAGCGCGCTGTTGAAGGCACCGAATTCTCGATCCTCAACGACGCGTTCAAAGGCCCGACCCTGATTGCTTTCTCCAACGAACACCCGGGCGCTGCTGCTCGTCTGTTCAAAGAGTTCGCCAAGGGTCAGGACAAGTTCGAGATCAAGGCAGCTGCGTTTGACGGCAATTTCATTGCAGCGAACCAGATCGACGTGTTGGCTACCCTGCCGACCCGCGACGAAGCTATTGCACGACTGATGAGCGTTATTCAAGGCGCCACCAGCAAGCTGGCTCGTACTCTGGCAGCCATTCGCGACCAGAAAGAAGCTACCGCCGCCTAAGGCGTGCGAACTCTTTCAAAATCATACGTTTAATTTGATGGCTGCGTAGGCTGTCACCCCAATACAGGATTGAGTCATGTCTCTGACTAACGAACAAATCATCGAAGCAATCGGCCAGAAAACCGTTCTGGAAGTTGTTGAGCTGATCAAAGCAATGGAAGAAACCTTCGGCGTTACCGCTGCTGTTGCCGCTGCTGGCCCAGCTGCTGCTGCTGCCGTTGTTGAAGAGCAGACCGAGTTCAACGTTGTTCTGGTTGAAGCCGGCGACAAGAAAGTGAACGTGATCAAAGCCGTTCGCGAACTGACCGGTCTGGGCCTGAAAGAAGCCAAAGAGAAAGTCGATGGCGCTCCTCAGGTTGTAGCTGAAGGCGTTTCGAAAGAAGCCGCTGAAGACGCTAAGAAGAAGCTGGAAGAAGCAGGCGCTAAAGTCGAGCTGAAGTAATCTCGACCTTGCGATGCCAGCCTGAGCGTTGAGCGAAAGGCTGATGGCTGGTGGCTTATGCCACCGGCCTTTTTCCGTTATTGGTGGCCGGTCAGGCCGGTCCCGATAACGAGCTGCAAGACACCCATGTGGGTGGCGCAAACCAAGGGGTTTGCACGATTTTCTGGCTGCTCCCGCCGGGAGAAGCCAAACAAGCAGGTGACCAAGCTGGGGAACGCTGATGGCTTACTCATACACTGAGAAAAAACGTATCCGCAAGGACTTTAGCAAGTTGCCGGACGTCATGGATGTGCCTTACCTCCTGGCCATCCAGCTGGATTCGTATCGCGAATTCCTGCAAGCGGGAGCATCCAAGGATCACTTCCGCGACGTCGGCCTGCACGCGGCCTTCAAATCGGTATTCCCGATCATCAGCTACTCCGGCAATGCTGCCCTGGAGTACGTAGGCTATCGCCTGGGCGAACCCGCCTTCGATGTGAAGGAATGTGTCCTGCGTGGCGTGACCTTCGCGGTCCCACTGCGGGTCAAGGTGCGCCTGATCATCTTCGACAAGGAATCGTCGAACAAAGCGATCAAGGACATCAAAGAGCAAGAAGTCTACATGGGTGAAATCCCCCTGATGACTGAGAACGGTACCTTCGTTATCAACGGTACCGAGCGTGTGATCGTTTCCCAGCTGCACCGTTCGCCTGGTGTGTTCTTCGACCACGACCGTGGCAAGACCCACAGCTCGGGCAAGCTGCTGTACTCCGCTCGCATCATCCCTTACCGCGGTTCCTGGCTGGACTTCGAGTTCGACCCGAAGGATTGCGTGTTCGTACGTATCGACCGTCGCCGCAAACTGCCGGCCTCGGTGCTGCTGCGCGCCCTGGGTTACAGCACTGAAGAAGTGCTGAACACCTTCTACACCACCAACGTGTTCCACATTTCCGGCGAAAAACTCAGCCTGGAACTGGTGCCGCAGCGTCTGCGTGGTGAAGTTGCAGTCATGGACATCCATGACGAAACCGGCAAAGTCATCGTCGAGCAAGGCCGCCGTATTACCGCGCGCCACATCAACCAGCTCGAGAAGGCCGGCGTCAAGCAACTGGACGTTCCAATGGAATACGTCCTGGGCCGCACTACCGCCAAGGCTATCGTGCATCCGGCTACCGGCGAAATTCTCGCCGAATGCAACACCGAGATGACCACCGAGCTGCTGATCAAGGTCGCCAAGGCGCAGGTTGTCCGTATCGAGACCCTGTACACCAACGACATCGATTGCGGTCCGTTCATCTCTGACACACTGAAGATCGATACCACCAGCAACCAACTGGAAGCGCTGGTCGAGATCTACCGCATGATGCGTCCAGGCGAGCCGCCAACCAAGGATGCAGCCGAGACCCTGTTCAACAACCTGTTCTTCAGCGCCGAGCGTTACGATCTGTCCGCCGTAGGCCGCATGAAGTTCAACCGTCGTATCGGTCGTACCGAGATCGAGGGTTCGGGCGTGCTGAGCAAGGAAGACATCGTCGAGGTTCTGAAGACCCTGGTCGATATCCGTAACGGCAAAGGCATCGTCGACGACATCGACCACCTGGGTAACCGTCGCGTACGTTGCGTCGGCGAGATGGCCGAGAACCAGTTCCGTGTTGGCCTGGTGCGTGTCGAGCGCGCGGTCAAGGAACGCCTGTCGATGGCGGAAAGCGAAGGCCTGATGCCGCAAGACCTGATCAACGCCAAGCCGGTAGCGGCAGCGGTGAAAGAGTTCTTCGGTTCCAGCCAGCTGTCCCAGTTCATGGACCAGAACAACCCTCTCTCGGAGATTACCCACAAGCGCCGTGTCTCCGCACTCGGCCCTGGCGGTCTGACCCGTGAGCGTGCCGGCTTCGAAGTCCGTGACGTACACCCGACCCACTATGGCCGTGTGTGCCCGATCGAGACCCCTGAAGGTCCGAACATCGGTCTGATCAACTCCCTGGCGGCCTACGCCCGCACCAACCAGTACGGCTTCCTGGAAAGCCCGTACCGCGTGGTGAAGGAAGGCGTTGTCAGCGACGACATCGTGTTCCTGTCGGCAATCGAAGAGGCAGATCACGTCATCGCACAGGCTTCGGCCGCGATGAACGACAAGAAGCAACTGATCGATGAGCTGGTAGCAGTTCGTCACCTGAACGAATTCACCGTCAAGGCGCCGGAAGACGTCACCCTGATGGACGTTTCGCCGAAGCAGGTTGTTTCCGTTGCAGCGTCGCTGATTCCGTTCCTCGAGCACGACGACGCCAACCGTGCGTTGATGGGTTCGAACATGCAGCGTCAGGCTGTACCAACCCTGCGTGCCGACAAGCCGCTGGTAGGTACCGGCATGGAGCGCAACGTTGCCCGTGACTCCGGTGTCTGCGTGGTTGCTCGCCGCGGTGGTGTGATCGACTCGGTCGACGCCAGCCGTATCGTTGTTCGCGTTGCCGACGACGAAGTGGAAACCGGCGAAGCGGGTGTGGATATCTACAACCTGACCAAGTACACCCGTTCGAACCAGAACACCTGCATCAACCAGCGTCCGCTGGTGAGCAAAGGTGACAAGGTTCAGCGTGGTGACATCATGGCCGACGGCCCGTCCACCGACATGGGTGAGCTGGCTCTGGGTCAGAACATGCGCATCGCGTTCATGGCGTGGAACGGCTTCAACTTCGAAGACTCCATCTGCCTGTCCGAGCGTGTTGTTCAGGAAGATCGCTTCACCACCATCCACATTCAGGAACTGACCTGTGTGGCGCGTGACACCAAGCTCGGCCCAGAGGAAATCACTGCGGACATCCCGAACGTGGGTGAAGCCGCACTGAACAAGCTGGACGAAGCCGGTATCGTTTACGTAGGTGCTGAAGTTGGCGCTGGCGACATCCTGGTCGGCAAGGTCACGCCAAAAGGCGAAACCCAGCTGACTCCGGAAGAAAAACTGCTGCGCGCAATCTTCGGTGAGAAGGCCAGCGACGTTAAGGACACCTCCCTGCGTGTGCCAACCGGCACCAAGGGTACTGTCATCGACGTACAGGTCTTCACCCGTGATGGCGTAGAGCGCGATAGTCGCGCGCTGGCCATCGAGAAGATGCAGCTCGACGAGATCCGCAAGGACCTCAACGAAGAGTTCCGCATTGTTGAAGGTGCAACCTTCGAGCGTCTGCGTTCTGCCCTGAACGGCCAGGTGGTTGATGGTGGTGCGGGCCTGAAGAAAGGCACCGTGATCACTGACGAGGTGCTGGACGGTCTGGAGCACGGCCAGTGGTTCAAACTGCGCATGGCTGAAGATGCACTGAACGAGCAGCTGGAAAAGGCTCAGCAGTACATCGTCGACCGTCGCCGTTTGCTGGACGACAAGTTCGAAGACAAGAAGCGCAAGCTGCAGCAGGGCGATGACCTGGCACCGGGCGTACTGAAGATCGTCAAGGTTTACCTGGCAATCCGCCGTCGCATCCAGCCGGGTGACAAGATGGCCGGTCGTCACGGTAACAAGGGTGTTGTCTCGGTCATCATGCCGGTTGAAGACATGCCGCACGATGCCAACGGTACTCCGGTTGACGTCGTACTGAACCCGCTGGGTGTACCTTCGCGTATGAACGTTGGTCAGATCCTTGAAACCCACCTGGGCCTCGCGGCCAAGGGTCTGGGCGAGAAGATCGACCGCATGCTCGAAGAGCAGCGTAAAGCCGCTGAGCTGCGCGTGTTCCTGACCGAGGTCTACAACGAGATCGGCGGTCGTCAGGAAAACCTCGACGAGTTCACCGACGAAGAGATCCTGGCCCTGGCTAACAACCTGAAGAAAGGCGTGCCGATGGCTACCCCGGTCTTCGATGGTGCCAAGGAGCGCGAGATCAAGGCCATGCTGAAACTGGCCGACCTGCCAGAGAGCGGCCAGATGGTGCTGTTCGACGGCCGTACCGGCAACAAGTTCGAGCGTCCTGTGACCGTTGGTTACATGTACATGCTCAAGCTGAACCACTTGGTGGACGACAAGATGCACGCGCGTTCCACTGGTTCCTACAGCCTGGTTACCCAGCAGCCGCTGGGTGGTAAGGCGCAGTTCGGTGGTCAGCGTTTCGGGGAGATGGAAGTGTGGGCGCTGGAAGCATACGGCGCGGCATACACCCTGCAAGAAATGCTCACAGTGAAGTCGGACGACGTGAACGGCCGTACCAAGATGTACAAGAACATCGTGGATGGCGATCACCGTATGGAGCCGGGCATGCCCGAGTCCTTCAACGTGTTGATCAAAGAGATCCGTTCGCTCGGTATCGATATCGATCTGGAAACCGAATAACACGTGACGCGAAGGGGAGTGGGGCAGGTAATGCCCGCTCCCTGCTCCGCCAGGAGGAAAGGCCTTGAAAGACCTACTGAATTTGCTGAAAAACCAGGGTCAAGTCGAAGAGTTCGACGCCATCCGCATCGGTCTGGCGTCGCCTGAAATGATCCGTTCGTGGTCGTTCGGTGAAGTTAAGAAGCCGGAAACCATCAACTACCGTACGTTCAAGCCTGAGCGTGACGGCCTGTTCTGCGCCAAGATCTTTGGCCCAGTCAAGGACTACGAGTGCCTGTGCGGCAAGTACAAGCGCCTCAAGCACCGCGGCGTAATCTGCGAGAAGTGCGGCGTTGAAGTTGCCCTGGCGAAGGTTCGTCGTGAGCGCATGGCGCACATCGAGCTGGCTTCGCCGGTTGCCCACATCTGGTTCCTGAAGTCGCTGCCGTCCCGTATCGGCCTGCTGATGGACATGACCCTGCGTGATATCGAGCGCGTGCTCTACTTCGAGAGCTATGTCGTTATCGACCCGGGCATGACTACCCTGGAAAAGGGCCAGCTGCTGAACGACGAGCAGTACTTCGAAGCGCTGGAAGAGTTCGGTGACGACTTCGATGCCCGTATGGGTGCCGAGGCTGTCCGCGAGCTGCTGCACGCTATCGACCTGGAGCACGAGATCGGCCGCCTGCGCGAAGAAATTCCGCAGACCAACTCGGAAACCAAGATCAAGAAGCTTTCCAAGCGTCTGAAGCTGATGGAAGCTTTCCAGGGCTCGGGCAACCTGCCTGAGTGGATGGTCCTGACCGTCCTGCCAGTGCTGCCGCCGGACCTGCGTCCGCTGGTTCCGCTGGATGGTGGCCGTTTCGCGACTTCCGACCTGAACGACCTGTATCGTCGGGTGATCAACCGTAACAACCGTCTGAAGCGCCTGCTGGATCTGTCGGCGCCGGACATCATCGTGCGCAACGAAAAGCGCATGCTGCAGGAAGCGGTTGATGCTCTGCTGGACAACGGCCGTCGTGGTCGCGCCATCACTGGCTCGAACAAGCGTCCGCTGAAGTCCCTGGCTGACATGATCAAAGGTAAGCAAGGTCGCTTCCGTCAGAACTTGCTCGGTAAGCGTGTTGACTACTCCGGCCGTTCGGTAATCACCGTAGGTCCGACCCTGCGTCTGCACCAGTGCGGTCTGCCGAAGAAGATGGCCCTCGAGCTGTTCAAGCCGTTCATTTTCGGCAAGCTGGAAATGCGTGGTCTGGCGACCACCATCAAGGCTGCCAAGAAGATGGTCGAGCGCGAGCTGCCAGAGGTGTGGGACGTTCTCGCTGAAGTGATTCGCGAACACCCCGTACTGCTCAACCGTGCACCGACCCTTCACCGTCTGGGTATCCAGGCGTTTGAACCCGTACTGATCGAAGGTAAGGCTATTCAGCTGCACCCGCTGGTCTGTGCTGCGTACAACGCCGACTTCGACGGTGACCAGATGGCCGTTCACGTGCCGCTGACCCTGGAAGCCCAGCTCGAAGCGCGTGCGCTGATGATGTCGACCAACAACATCCTGTCGCCAGCCAACGGTGAGCCAATCATCGTTCCGTCGCAGGACGTTGTACTGGGTCTGTACTACATGACCCGGGAAGCCATCAATGCCAAGGGCGAAGGTCGCGTGTTCGCCGACCTGCAGGAAGTCGACCGCGTATTCCGCGCAGGCGAAGCCGCCCTGCACGCGAAAATCAAGGTTCGTATCAACGAAACCGTGAAAGAGCGTGATGGCTCGGTGGTCAAGAACACCCGCATCGTCGACACCACCGTCGGCCGTGCGTTGCTGTTCCAGGTTGTGCCGGCAGGTCTGCCGTATGACGTGGTCAACCAGCCGATGAAGAAAAAGGCGATCTCCAAGCTGATCAACCAGTGCTACCGCGTGGTTGGTCTGAAAGAGACCGTTATCTTCGCCGACCAGCTGATGTACACCGGTTTCGCTTACTCGACCATTTCCGGCGTTTCCATCGGTGTTAACGACTTCGTTATCCCGGACGAGAAAGCCCGCATCATCGGTAACGCTACCGACGAAGTGAAGGAAATCGAGAGCCAGTACGCCTCCGGCCTGGTAACCCAGGGCGAGAAGTACAACAAGGTCATCGACTTGTGGTCGAAGGCGAACGACGAAGTGTCCAAGGCGATGATGGCCAACCTCTCGAAAGAGAAGGTCATCGACCGCGAAGGCAAGGAAGTCGAGCAAGAGTCCTTCAACTCGATGTACATGATGGCTGACTCGGGTGCGCGGGGTTCCGCAGCCCAGATCCGTCAGCTGGCCGGTATGCGTGGTCTGATGGCCAAGCCGGACGGCTCCATCATCGAGACGCCGATCACTGCGAACTTCCGTGAAGGTCTGAGCGTACTTCAGTACTTCATCTCGACTCACGGTGCTCGTAAGGGTCTGGCGGATACCGCACTGAAAACCGCTAACTCCGGTTATCTGACTCGTCGTCTGGTGGACGTTGCCCAGGATCTGGTAGTAACCGAGATCGACTGCGGCACCGATCAGGGCCTGGTGATGACGCCACACATCGAAGGCGGCGACGTTGTAGAGCCACTGGGTGAGCGTGTATTGGGTCGTGTCATCGCCCGTGACGTGTTCAAGCCAGGTACCGAGGACGTTATCGTTCCGGCCGGTACCTTGGTCGACGAGCAGTGGGTCGAGTTCATCGAGCTGAACAGCATCGACGAAGTGATCGTGCGTTCGCCGATCAACTGCGAAACCCGCTACGGCATTTGCGCCAAGTGCTACGGTCGTGATCTGGCTCGTGGTCACCAGGTGAACATCGGCGAGGCTGTCGGCGTTATCGCTGCCCAGTCGATCGGTGAGCCGGGTACCCAGCTGACCATGCGTACGTTCCACATCGGTGGTGCTGCAAGCCGTACCTCGGCTGCCGACAGCGTCCAGGTTAAGAATGGCGGTATGGTGCGTCTGCACAACCTGAAGCAGGTTGAGCGTGCCGACGGTAACCTGGTTGCCGTATCGCGTTCGGGTGAGTTGGCGATTGCTGACGAGTTCGGTCGTGAGCGTGAGCGCTACAAGCTGCCTTACGGTGCGGTGATTTCGGTCAAGGAAGGTGAAAAGGTCGAAGCTGGCGCCATCGTCGCCAAGTGGGACCCGCACACCCACCCGATCGTTACCGAGCTGAAAGGTACCGTGACCTTCGTGGGCATGGAAGAAAACATCACCATCAAGCGTCAGACCGACGAACTGACCGGCTTGACCAACATTGAAGTACTGGACGTCAAGGATCGCCCTGCCGCAGGCAAGGAAATCCGTCCGGCAATCAAGATGGTCGATGCTGCAGGCAAGGACCTGTACCTGCCAGGTACTGACGTACCTGCCCAGTACTTCCTGCCGGCCAACGCCCTTGTCGGTGTGGCTGACGGTGCTCAGATCGGTGTTGGTGACGTTATCGCGCGTATCCCGCAAGAGACGTCGAAGACCCGTGACATCACCGGTGGTCTGCCGCGCGTTGCCGACCTGTTCGAAGCGCGTCGTCCGAAAGAAGCCTCGATTCTGGCTGAAGTCAGCGGCACCATCGCATTCGGTAAAGAGACCAAGGGCAAGCGTCGCCTGGTGATCACTCCGACCGACGGTAGCGATCCGTACGAAGAGCTGATTCCAAAGTGGCGCCACCTGAACGTCTTCGAAGGTGAACAGGTAAACCGCGGCGAAGTTATCTCGGACGGCCCGAGCGATCCGCATGACATCCTGCGTCTGCTGGGTGTGAGTGCGCTGGCGAAGTACATCGTCAACGAGATCCAGGACGTTTACCGTCTGCAAGGCGTGAAGATCAACGACAAGCACATCGAGACCATTCTGCGTCAGATGCTGCGCAAGGTTGAGATCTCCGAGTCGGGCGATTCCAGCTTCATCAAGGGCGACCAGATGGAACTGACCCAGGTGCTGGTAGAGAACGAGCGTCTCGCTAGCGAGGACAAGTTCATCTCCAAGTTCACCCGAGTGCTGCTGGGTATCACCAAGGCCTCGCTGTCCACCGAGTCGTTCATCTCCGCGGCTTCCTTCCAGGAAACAACCCGCGTACTGACCGAAGCGGCGGTAACCGGCAAGCGCGACTACCTGCGCGGCCTGAAAGAGAACGTGGTCGTGGGTCGTCTCATCCCGGCCGGTACTGGTCTGGCCTACCACAGCGAGCGCAAGCGTCGCCGTGATGCCGACAAACCGCTGCGTGTAAGCGCCAGTGAAGTGGAAGCTGCACTGACCGAAGCGCTGAATTCCAGCGGTAACTAAGTACAGGGCAAGGCCCCGGCAAGCCTCGGGCGATCATCGGCGACATGAAATGTTGCCGATGATCGGGCGGGGAGGGCCGGGGCCTCGTCTTGACTGGGTGCAAGATCCTCTTTAGACTTTTGTACCCTTAAATTTGGTGAGGCTCCGTCTCGCCAATTTTTGGCTTTCTTGCAAGACAATAGAGTCGCAAGACAATCAGTGGAGCTAGTAGATGGCAACTATCAACCAGCTGGTACGTCAGCCGCGTAAGCGTTCGGTCGAGAAGTCCGACGTTCCTGCGCTGCAGAACTGCCCGCAGCGTCGTGGCGTGTGCACCCGTGTGTACACCACCACGCCGAAAAAACCTAACTCGGCACTGCGTAAAGTATGCCGTGTGCGTCTGACCAACGGTTTCGAGGTTTCCTCGTACATCGGTGGTGAAGGCCACAACCTGCAAGAGCACAGCGTCGTCCTGATTCGTGGCGGCCGTGTAAAAGACTTGCCAGGTGTTCGTTACCACACCGTTCGCGGCTCTCTGGATACTTCGGGCGTTAAAGGCCGTAACCAGGGTCGTTCGAAGTACGGTACCAAGCGTCCGAAGTAATCGGTCGTTTGCAGACATCCATTTTTTTGAGT
This sequence comes from Pseudomonas sp. YQ_6, assembly GCF_043103245.1. Classification (NCBI taxonomy): domain Bacteria; kingdom Pseudomonadati; phylum Pseudomonadota; class Gammaproteobacteria; order Pseudomonadales; family Pseudomonadaceae; genus Pseudomonas; species Pseudomonas sp. YQ_6. The sequence goes on along the minus strand of NZ_JBICJR010000002.1, from coordinate 73,553 downwards.
CGATAAGAGTAAGGTCGGGCGTGGGTCGAATGACCTGGTCCCGGGCTAACCTGAAGACCGTTTGAGGGCTTATCATGCCAAGACGTCGTGTAGCAGCAAAACGTGAGATCCTTGACGATCCGAAGTACGGATCCCAGATTCTCGCGAAGTTCATGAACCACGTGATGGAAAGCGGCAAGAAGGCCGTAGCCGAGCGCATCGTTTACGGTGCCCTGGATACCGTCAAAGCACGCAAGAACAGCGACCCCCTGGAAATCTTCGAGAAAGCTCTCGACGCCATCGCTCCGCTGGTCGAAGTAAAGTCCCGTCGTGTCGGCGGTGCCACTTACCAGGTCCCGGTTGAAGTTCGTCCATCCCGTCGTAACGCTCTGGCAATGCGCTGGCTCGTAGACTACGCCCGCAAGCGCGGCGAGAAGTCGATGGCTCTGCGTCTGGCCGGCGAACTGCTGGATGCTGCCGAAGGCAAGGGTGCTGCAGTCAAGAAGCGTGAAGACGTTCACCGTATGGCTGAAGCCAACAAAGCGTTCTCGCACTACCGCTTCTAATTCAAGCATCAATCTTTTTGCGAGGGCTTTATGGCTCGTACTACAGCAATTAACCGCTACCGTAACATTGGTATCTGTGCCCACGTTGACGCGGGCAAGACCACCACTACCGAGCGGATCCTGTTCTACACAGGTCTGAGCCACAAAATGGGCGAGGTGCATGACGGCGCCGCGACCACCGACTGGATGGTGCAGGAGCAGGAGCGGGGTATCACCATTACCTCCGCTGCCGTTACCACCTTCTGGAAAGGTTCCCGTGGTCAGTATGACAACTACCGCGTAAACGTTATCGATACCCCTGGCCACGTTGACTTCACCATTGAAGTAGAGCGTTCGCTGCGTGTACTCGACGGCGCGGTCGTTGTATTCTGCGGCACCTCCGGCGTTGAGCCGCAGTCCGAAACCGTATGGCGTCAGGCCAACAAGTACGGCGTTCCGCGTGTTGTTTACGTGAACAAGATGGACCGTGCTGGTGCAAACTTCCTGCGCGTCGTAGGTCAGATCAAGAACCGTCTGGGTCACACTCCGGTTCCTGTTCAGCTGGCCATCGGTTCGGAAGATAACTTCCAGGGTCAGGTTGACCTGATCAAGATGAAGGCTATCTACTGGAACGACGACGACAAGGGTACTACCTACCGCGAGGAAGAAATTCCTGCGGATATGGTCGAGCTGGCTAACGAATGGCGCAACAACATGGTTGAAGCCGCCGCCGAAGCCACCGAAGAGCTGATGAACAAGTACCTTGAAGAAGGTGAGCTGTCCGTCGAAGAGATCAAGGCAGGCCTGCGCGCGCGCACCCTGGCCAGCGAGATCGTTCCGGCTGTCTGCGGTTCGTCGTTCAAGAACAAGGGTGTTCCCCTGGTTCTCGACGCCGTTATCGACTTCCTGCCAGCTCCGACCGAGATCCCTGCGATCAAGGGCATCCACCCTGACCTGATCGACGTGCCTAAGGACGAAGTCAAGCCAGAGCAGTTCGACGAGCGTCATGCTGACGACGACGAGCCGTTCTCGGCCCTGGCCTTCAAGATTGCCACCGACCCGTTCGTTGGTACTCTGACCTTCGTTCGCGTTTACTCGGGCTTCCTGACCTCCGGTGACTCTGTCATCAACTCGGTCAAAGGCAAGAAAGAGCGCGTTGGTCGTATGGTCCAGATGCACGCCAACCAGCGTGAAGAGATCAAAGAAGTACGTGCAGGCGACATCGCTGCTCTGATCGGCATGAAGGACGTCACTACTGGTGATACCCTGTGCAACGCCGACAAGCCGATCATCCTCGAGCGTATGGACTTCCCTGAGCCTGTGATTTCGCTCTCTGTAGAGCCGAAAACCAAGCAGGACCAGGAGAAGATGGGTATCGCACTGGGCAAGTTGGCTCAGGAAGACCCATCGTTCCGCGTCAAGACCGATGAAGAAACCGGTCAGACCATCATCTCCGGTATGGGTGAGCTGCACCTGGACATCCTCGTTGACCGCATGAAGCGCGAATTCAACGTCGAAGCCAACATCGGCAAGCCGCAGGTTTCGTACCGCGAGAAGATCACCAAATCCAACGTCGAGATCGAAGGCAAGTTCGTTCGTCAGTCGGGTGGTCGTGGTCAGTTCGGTCACTGCTGGGTTCGCTTCTCCGAGCCGGACGTGGACGACAAGGGCAACATCACAGAAGGTCTGGTGTTCTCCAACGAAGTCGTTGGTGGTGTGATTCCTAAGGAATACATCCCTGCGATCCAGAAGGGTATCGAAGAGCAGATGAAAAACGGCGTTGTTGCCGGTTATCCTCTGATCGGCCTGAAGGCCGCGGTATTCGACGGTTCGTACCACGACGTCGACTCCAACGAAATGGCGTTCAAGATCGCTGCTTCGATGGCGACCAAGCAACTGGCCCAGAAGGGCGGTGGCGTGGTTCTCGAGCCGATCATGAAAGTCGAAGTTGTAACCCCGGAAGACTACCTGGGTGACGTGATGGGTGACCTGAACCGTCGTCGTGGTCTGGTCCAGGGTATGGATGAGTCGGTCTCTGGCCGCGTCGTCCGTGCTGAAGTACCGCTCGGAGAGATGTTCGGTTACGCAACCGACGTTCGTTCCATGTCTCAGGGTCGCGCAAGCTACTCCATGGAATTCTCCAAATACGCCGAAGCTCCGTCGAACATCGTCGAAGCACTCGTTAAAAAACAAGGCTAATCCCCTTTAGGCAAGAGGTTCACTGTCGTGGCTAAAGAAAAATTTGATCGTTCCCTTCCCCACGTTAACGTCGGCACCATCGGCCACGTTGACCACGGTAAGACCACTCTGACCGCAGCTCTGACTCGCGTCTGCTCCGAAGTTTTCGGTTCGGCAGTCGTTGAGTTCGACAAGATCGACTCGGCTCCGGAAGAAAAAGCGCGCGGTATCACCATCAACACCGCTCACGTCGAGTACAACTCGAACATTCGTCACTACGCTCACGTTGACTGCCCAGGTCACGCTGACTACGTGAAGAACATGATCACCGGTGCTGCCCAGATGGACGGCGCGATCCTGGTTTGCTCGGCCGCCGATGGTCCGATGCCACAAACCCGTGAGCACATCCTGCTGTCCCGTCAGGTAGGCGTTCCGTACATCGTGGTCTTCCTGAACAAGGCTGACCTGGTAGACGACGCTGAGCTGCTGGAACTGGTCGAGATGGAAGTTCGCGACCTGCTGTCCACCTACGACTTCCCAGGCGACGACACTCCGATCATCATCGGTTCCGCTCGTATGGCCCTGGAAGGCAAAGACGACAACGAAATGGGCACTACCGCTGTCAAGAAGCTGGTAGAAACTCTGGATGCCTACATCCCTGAGCCAGTTCGTGCCATCGACCAGCCGTTCCTGATGCCAATCGAAGACGTGTTCTCGATCTCGGGTCGTGGTACCGTTGTTACCGGTCGTATCGAGCGTGGTATCGTCCGCGTTCAGGATCCGCTGGAAATCGTTGGTCTGCGTGACACCACCACCACCACCTGCACCGGTGTTGAGATGTTCCGCAAGCTGCTGGACGAAGGTCGTGCTGGCGAGAACTGCGGCGTTCTGCTGCGTGGTACCAAGCGTGACGACGTTGAGCGTGGCCAGGTTCTGGTCAAGCCAGGTTCGGTCAAGCCGCACACCAAGTTCACCGCAGAAGTCTACGTCCTGTCGAAGGAAGAAGGCGGCCGTCACACTCCGTTCTTCAAAGGCTACCGTCCACAGTTCTACTTCCGTACCACTGACGTGACCGGTAACTGCGAACTGCCGGAAGGCGTTGAAATGGTAATGCCAGGTGACAACATTCAGATGACTGTTACCCTGATCAAGACCATCGCAATGGAAGACGGTCTGCGCTTCGCTATCCGTGAAGGCGGTCGTACCGTCGGCGCCGGCGTTGTGGCCAAAATCATCGAGTAATCACTCGACCGATTGAAAAAACCCCCGCTCAGCGGGGGTTTTTTTTATTGGGTTGACACTAATTGGGGGCGTCTATAGAATCACGCCTCCTTTTAGCGGGCGTAGTGCGTCCGTTGGGAACAGCCTGGAGTCTGAAATCCAATGCAAAATCAGCAAATCCGTATCAGGTTGAAGGCTTTCGACCATCGCCTGATCGACCAATCCACCCAGGAAATCGTGGAAACCGCGAAACGTACTGGTGCACAAGTGCGTGGTCCAATTCCACTGCCTACCCGCAAAGAGCGTTTCACCGTTCTGGTCTCCCCGCACGTCAACAAAGACGCGCGTGACCAGTACGAGATTCGCACTCATAAGCGTGTTCTGGACATCGTCCAGCCAACGGATAAAACCGTTGACGCGCTGATGAAGCTTGATCTGGCGGCAGGTGTGGAAGTACAGATCAGCCTCGGCTAAGACTTCGGTCTAGTCGTGTAACGCTCTGAAATGGGCGGCCATAGCGGGTGAAAGCCCCGTACACTCATGAGGTTTACAACATGACTATTGGTGTAATCGGTCGCAAGTGCGGTATGACCCGCATTTTCACCGAAGAAGGTGTCTCCATTCCGGTCACGGTCATTGAGATCGAGCCGAATCGCGTCACCCAGTTCAAAACTGAAGAAACCGATGGCTACCGTGCAGTGCAAGTCACTGTCGGCGAGCGTCGTGCTTCGCGTGTGACTGCCGCTCAGGCAGGCCACTTCGCCAAGGCCAACGTTGCCGCTGGTCGCGGTGTTTGGGAGTTCCGTCTTGAAGAAGGCGATTTCCAGGCTGGCGATCTGATCAAAGCTGAACTCTTCACTGCAGGCCAGCTGGTTGACGTTACTGGTCAGTCCAAAGGTAAAGGCTTCGCCGGTACCATCAAGCGCTGGAACTTCCGTGGTCAGGACAACACCCACGGTAACTCCGTGTCGCACCGTGTGCCTGGTTCCATCGGCCAGTGCCAGACTCCTGGTCGTGTGTTCAAGGGCAAGAAAATGTCCGGTCACATGGGCGCCGAGCGCGTGACTGTTCAGTCCCTGGAAGTAGTTCGCGTAGACGCTGAACGCAACCTGCTGCTGATCAAGGGTGCCGTACCTGGCGCTACTGGCGGCGACGTGGTTGTACGTCCAGCTGTCAAGGCTCGCGGTTAAGGGGAAACTGACATGCAACTTAATGTAAATGACGCTCAGGCGATCGAAGTTTCCGAACTGACTTTCGGTGGCGAATTCAACGAGACGCTGGTTCACCAAGCAGTCGTGGCCTACATGGCCGGCGGCCGTCAGGGCACCAAGCAGCAGAAGACCCGTTCCGACGTGGCTGGTGGCGGTAAGCGCCCATGGCGTCAGAAGGGTACTGGCCGTGCTCGTGCTGGTACCACTCGTGGTCCGATCTGGCGTGGCGGTGGTGTAACCTTCGCAGCTCGCCCTCAAGATCACTCGCAAAAGCTCAACAAGAAGATGTATCGCGCAGCTCTGCGCTCCATCCTCGCTGAGCTGGTGCGTAGCGACCGTCTGGTCGTGGTTCAGGACTTCGCTGTTGAAGCACCGAAAACCAAAGATCTGCTGAACAAGCTGAACGGCATGGGTCTGAGCGATGTACTGATCGTTTCCGACGCTGTTGATCAGAACCTGTACCTGGCTGCTCGTAACCTGCCGCACGTCGACGTACGTGACGTACAAGGTTCCGACCCGGTCAGTCTGATCGCATACGAGAAAGTGTTGATCACTGTCTCGGCCGTGAAGAAATTCGAGGAGCTGCTGGGATGAACCAGGAACGCGTATTCAAAGTCCTCCTTGGCCCGCACGTTTCCGAGAAGGCTACCGTTCTGGCTGAGAAAAAAGGCCAGTTCGTATTCAAGGTTGCTACTGATGCAACCAAGCTGGAAATCAAGAAAGCTGTCGAAGGCCTGTTCAACGTAAAAGTTGAAAACGTGTCGACTGTTAACGTTCTGGGTAAAACCAAGCGTACCGCACGTGGTCTGGGCAAGCGTAATGACTGGAAGAAGGCGATCGTCTCCCTTCAGCCAGGCCAAGATCTCGATTTCAGCAGCAGTGCTGAGTAAGGAAGGGGTGCATCATGGCAATCGTTAAATGCAAACCGACTTCCCCTGGCCGCCGTTTCGTGGTCAAGGTGGTCAACAAGGAGCTGCACAAAGGCGCTCCTCACGCACCGCTGATCGAGAAAAAATCGAAGTCTGGTGGTCGTAACAACAATGGCCGCATTACCACTCGTCACGTTGGTGGTGGTCACAAGCAGCATTACCGTCTGGTCGACTTCCGTCGCAACGACAAAGATGGCATTCCAGCCACTGTCGAGCGTATCGAATACGATCCAAACCGTACTGCTCACATCGCCCTGCTGTGCTACGCAGACGGTGAGCGTCGCTACATCATCGCGCCTAAAGGCGTGAGCGCTGGCGACCAGCTGATCGCAGGTGCCCTGGCCCCAATCAAGGCCGGTAACTCCCTGCAGCTGCGCAACATTCCAGTAGGTAGCACCATTCACGGCATCGAACTGAAGCCGGGTAAAGGTGCTCAGATCGCTCGTTCCGCTGGTGCTTCGGCTCAGCTGATCGCTCGCGAAGGTGTCTACGTGACCCTGCGTCTGCGCTCTGGTGAAATGCGTAAAGTCCTGGCTGAGTGCCGTGCGACCCTGGGCGAAGTCTCGAACTCCGAGCACAGCCTGCGTTCGCTGGGTAAAGCTGGTGCCAAACGCTGGCGCGGCGTTCGCCCAACCGTTCGTGGTGTTGCCATGAACCCGGTTGACCACCCACACGGTGGTGGTGAAGGTCGTACCTCCGGTGGTCGTCATCCGGTATCGCCATGGGGCTTCCCAACCAAGGGTGCTAAAACCCGTGGTAATAAGCGTACCGACAACATGATCGTCCGTCGTCGCAAGTAACTAGAGGGATACGACAGTGCCACGTTCTCTGAAAAAAGGTCCTTTTATCGATCTTCACCTGTTGAAGAAGGTCGAAGTGGCGGTGGAGAAGAACGATCGCAAGCCAGTTAAAACCTGGTCGCGCCGTTCGATGATCCTGCCACAAATGGTCGGTCTGACCATCGCGGTTCACAACGGTCGCCAGCATGTCCCAGTTCTCGTGAACGAAGACATGGTCGGCCACAAACTGGGCGAGTTCGCCGGTACCCGCACCTATCGCGGGCACGTGGCTGACAAGAAAGCCAAGCGTTAAGGGGTAAGGAAATGGAAGTAGCCGCTAAGTTGTCGGGCGCTCGCATCTCCGCCCAGAAAGCCCGCTTGGTCGCCGACCAGATCCGCGGGAAGAAGGTGGGCGAAGCGCTCAACCTGTTGGCCTTCAGCAGCAAAAAAGCCGCTGAAATCATGAAGAAAGTCCTCGAGTCGGCCGTAGCCAACGCCGAACACAACGAAGGCGCAGACGTTGATGACCTGAAGGTCTCCACCGTCTTCGTCAACGAAGGGCGTTCGCTGAAGCGCATCATGCCACGTGCCAAAGGCCGTGCTGATCGCATCGTCAAGCGGTCTTGCCATATCACTGTCAAGGTTGCGGACAAGTAACGGAGTCGATCAGATGGGTCAGAAAGTACATCCCACTGGCATTCGCCTGGGAATCGTCAAGGAGCACACCTCCGTCTGGTACGCAGACGGTGCTACTTACGCAGATTACCTGTTGAAGGATCTGAAAACGCGTGAGTACCTCCAAGACAAACTAAAAAGCGCGTCCGTAAGCCGTATCGATATTCATCGTCCGGCTCAAACTGCACGCATCACCATCCACACCGCTCGTCCCGGTATCGTTATCGGTAAGAAAGGTGAAGATGTCGAGAAGCTGCGTCAGGACCTGACCAAGCAGATGGGTGTGCCTGTGCACATCAACATCGAAGAGATCCGCAAGCCGGAACTCGACGCTATGCTGGTTGCGCAGAGCGTAGCTCAGCAGCTGGAACGCCGTGTAATGTTCCGTCGCGCCATGAAGCGCGCGGTACAGAACGCCATGCGTATTGGTGCCAAGGGCATCAAGATCCAGGTGAGCGGTCGTCTCGGCGGTGCTGAGATTGCTCGTACCGAGTGGTATCGTGAAGGTCGTGTGCCTCTGCACACCCTGCGTGCCGATATCGACTACAACACCTACGAAGCTCACACCACTTACGGTGTGATCGGTGTGAAGGTTTGGATCTTCAAAGGCGAAGTTATTGGTGGTCGCCAAGAAGAACTGAAACCACAAGCACCAGCGCCTCGTAAAAAAGCTGCTAAGTAAGGGGTACGCCAAATGTTGCAACCAAAGCGTACAAAATTCCGCAAGCAGATGACTGGCCACAACCGTGGTCTGGCACTGCGCGGTAGCAAAGTCAGCTTCGGCGAATTCGCCCTGAAAGCTGTTGCTCGCGGTCGCCTCACCGCTCGCCAGATCGAGTCCGCACGTCGTGCGCTGACCCGTCACGTTAAGCGTGGCGGTAAGATCTGGATCCGTGTGTTCCCGGACAAGCCGATCTCCAAAAAACCTCTTGAGGTTCGTATGGGTAAAGGTAAGGGCTCCGTGGAATACTGGGTTGCCCAGATTCAGCCAGGCAAAGTCCTGTACGAGATCGAGGGTGTTTCTGAAGAGCTGGCGCGCGAAGCTTTCGCCCTGGCTGCTGCAAAGCTGCCTCTCGCCACCTCCTTTGTTAAGCGGACGGTGATGTGATGAAAGCGAATGAACTTCGTGAAAAATCGGCACAGCAACTGAACGAGCAACTGCTCGGCTTGCTGCGCGACCAGTTCAATCTGCGTATGCAGAAAGCAACTGGCCAGTTGGGGCAGTCGCACCTGCTCTCGCAAGTTAAGCGTGACATCGCTCGCGTGAAAACTGTGCTCAACCAGCAGGCAGGTAAGTGATCATGGCTGAAGCTGAAAAAACCGTCCGTACGCTGACTGGCCGTGTCGTCAGCGACAAAATGGACAAGACCATCACCGTTCTGATCGAGCGTCGCGTAAAGCACCCGATCTACGGTAAATACGTTAAGCGTTCGACTAAGCTGCACGCGCACGACGAAGCCAACCAGTGCAAGATCGGCGACAAGGTTTCCATCCGTGAAACCCGTCCGCTGGCCAAGACCAAGTCCTGGGCACTGGTTGAAGTCCTCGAACGCGCTGTTGAAGTCTAAGGGCTAAGGGTCGGAGAAATTTTATGATTCAGACTCAATCCATGCTCGATGTGGCCGATAACAGCGGCGCTCGTCGCGTCATGTGCATCAAGGTACTCGGCGGTTCGCACCGCCGTTACGCCGGTATCGGTGACATCATCAAAGTAACCGTCAAGGAAGCAATTCCGCGCGGTAAGGTCAAAAAAGGCCAAGTGATGACCGCTGTCGTCGTACGTACCCGTCACGGTGTTCGTCGCGCTGACGGTTCCATCATTCGTTTCGACGGCAACGCTGCTGTTCTGCTGAACAACAAGCAAGAGCCGATCGGCACTCGCATCTTCGGGCCAGTGACCCGTGAACTTCGTACTGAGAAGTTCATGAAGATCGTCTCGCTCGCCCCTGAAGTGCTGTAAGGAGATCCGACATGCAAAAGATTCGTCGTGACGACGAGATCATCGTGATCGCCGGCAAAGACAAAGGTAAGCGCGGTAAGGTGCTGAAGGTTCTGGCTGATGACCGTCTGGTTATCGGTGGCGTGAACCTGGTCAAGCGTCATACCAAGCCTAACCCGATGGCGGGCGTACAGGGCGGTATCGTCGAGAAAGAAGCGCCTCTGCACGCTTCCAACGTTGCCATCTTCAACGGTGAAACCAACAAGGCTGACCGCGTTGGTTTCAAAGTAGAAGACGGTAAAAAAATTCGTGTCTTCAAGTCGACCCAAAAAGCGGTTGATGCTTGAACACTGCTAGGTAGAAGACCATGGCACGACTGAAAGAGATTTACCGGAACGAAATCGCTCCTAAGCTTAAGGAAGAACTTAAGCTGTCGAACGTGATGGAAGTTCCGCGCGTTACCAAGATCACCCTGAACATGGGTCTGGGCGAAGCGATCGGCGACAAGAAAGTCATCGAGCACGCTGTTGCCGACCTGGAAAAGATCACCGGTCAAAAGCCGGTCGTGACTTTCGCTCGCAAATCCATCGCTGGCTTCAAAGTCCGCGAAGGCTGGCCGATCGGCGTCAAGGTGACCCTGCGTAGCGACAAGATGTACGAATTCCTGGACCGCCTGCTGGCGATCTCCCTGCCTCGGGTTCGCGACTTCCGCGGCCTGAATGCCAAGTCCTTCGATGGTCGTGGCAACTACAGCATGGGCGTGAAAGAGCAGATCATCTTCCCGGAAATCGACTACGACAAGATCGATGCTCTGCGCGGTTTGGACATCACCCTGACCACCACTGCTCGTTCGGACGACGAAGGCCGCGCTCTGCTGCGTGCTTTCAAGTTCCCGTTCCGCAACTGATTGGAGTAGGAAAATGGCCAAGAAGAGCATGAAAAACCGCGAGCTGAAGCGTCAGCTCACGGTAGCAAAGTTCGCTAAGAAGCGTGCTGAGCTGAAAGCGACCATCGTCAACCTGAACGCCTCTCCAGAAGAGCGTTTCGCTGCCGTTGTCGCTCTGCAGAAGCAGCCACGCGACGCTAGCGCCTCGCGCCTGCGCAACCGTTGCCGCCTGACCGGTCGTCCTCACGGTGTATACCGTAAGTTCGGCCTGGGCCGTAACATGCTGCGTCAAGCTGCAATGCGCGGTGACGTACCAGGCCTGGTCAAGGCCTCCTGGTAATCGCTGCAGGCAAGGCACGGGTGGAAGGGGAGCAATCTTCCGACCGCCGGTGACCTTGCCAACAAACAAGCCCCTATATGGGGCTTGTTTCGTTTCTGCCTTGTGTCTAGAATGACCGGCTCACCTGAGCCTGGGTTTTTGCCCAAACCGTTCGGGTGGTTGTCATAGCCGCAAGGCTAATAATTCTTGTATCAGGAGCATCTAGCCCATGAGTATGCAGGACCCGTTAGCGGACATGCTAACTCGCATCCGTAATGCCCAGATGGCTGAAAAGTCCGTCGTAAGCATGCCTTCCTCTACCCTGAAGGTCGCGGTTGCCAAAGTTCTGAAGGACGAAGGTTACATCGCTGGCTACCAGGTAACTGGTGAGGCCAAGCCTTCCCTGTCGATCGAACTGAAGTACTTCGAAGGCCGTCCGGTCATCGAGGAACTGAAGCGCTCCAGCCGTCCAGGCCTGCGCCAGTACAAGGCCGTCACCGATCTGCCGAAAGTACGTGGCGGTCTGGGCGTGTCTATCGTCTCCACCAACAAAGGTGTGATGACTGATCGCGCTGCGCGCGCTGCCGGTGTCGGCGGCGAAGTTCTGTGCACAGTGTTCTAAGGGGGGATAGACATGTCTCGCGTCGCTAAGAACCCCGTTAAGCTGCCATCCGGTGTCGAAGTCAAATTCGCCGGCCAGCAGCTTTCGGTGAAGGGTGCCAAAGGTACTCTCGAACTGAACGTTCACTCGTCTGTTGAAGTTACCGAAGAGTCTGGTGAGCTGCGTTTCGTCGCTCGCAATGGTGACCAGCAAGCTCGTGCCATGGCCGGTACCACCCGCGCTCTGGTCAACAACATGGTCCAAGGCGTAAGCCAAGGCTTCGAGCGCAAGCTCCAGCTGGTCGGTGTTGGTTACAAGGCACAGGCTAAAGGCACCGTCCTGAACCTGGCCCTGGGCTTCTCTCACCCAGTGGACTACGAACTGCCAGCCGGTATCACCGCTGAAACACCTAGCCAGACCGACATCCTGATCAAGGGTATCGACAAGCAGCTGGTAGGTCAGGTGGCCGCTGAAATCCGCGACTTCCGTCCGCCAGAGCCTTACAAAGGTAAAGGTGTGCGTTACGCGGACGAAGTAGTCCGTCGTAAAGAAGCCAAGAAGAAGTAGGGCCTAGTAAATGACCGACAAAAAAGTTATTCGACTGCGTCGCGCTCGCAAAGCACGTCTCAAGATGCACGAACTCGAAGTCGTGCGCCTGTGCGTGTTCCGCTCCTCGCAGCACATCTACGCCCAGGTCATTTCGGCCGACGGCAGCAAGGTTCTGGCAAGCGCCTCGACCTTGGACAAAGACCTGCGTGATGGCGCCACTGGCAACATCGACGCGGCCACTAAGGTTGGCAAGCTGGTAGCTGAGCGTGCGAAAGCCGCCGGTGTATCTCAAGTTGCCTTTGACCGTTCCGGCTTCAAGTACCATGGCCGCGTCAAAGCGCTGGCTGATGCTGCTCGTGAAGGCGGGCTGGAGTTCTAAGTTATGGCAAATAACGATCAAAAGCGCGACGAAGGCTACATCGAGAAGCTGGTTCAAGTTAACCGCGTTGCCAAAACCGTAAAAGGCGGCCGTATCTTCACCTTCACCGCGCTGACCGTGGTTGGTGATGGTAAAGGTCGTGTTGGCTTCGGCCGTGGCAAGTCGCGCGAAGTACCAGCCGCGATCCAGAAAGCCATGGAAGCTGCTCGCCGCAACATGATCCAGGTTGACCTGAAGGGCACCACCCTGCAGTACGCCACCAAGGCTGCCCACGGCGCCTCGAAGGTTTACATGCAGCCTGCCTCGGAAGGTACCGGTATCATCGCCGGTGGCGCAATGCGTGCTGTCCTGGAAGTTGCTGGTGTTCAGAACGTTCTGGCCAAGTGCTACGGTTCGACCAACCCAGTGAACGTGGTTTACGCCACCTTCAAGGGTCTGAAAGCCATGCAATCTCCTGAATCCATTGCCGCCAAGCGTGGCAAGAGCGTCGAGGAGATCTTCTGATCATGGCAACCGTAAAAGTAACGCTGATCAAGAGCGTCTCGGGCCGTCTGCCTAACCACAAGCTGTGTGTTAAAGGCCTGGGTCTGCGTCGCATCGGTCACACTGTAGAAGTCCAGGATACTCCCGAGAACCGCGGGATGATCAACAAGGCTTACTACATGCTGAAGGTCGAGGGCTAATCGATGAAACTCAATGATCTGAGTCCAGCGCCGGGTTCCCGTCGCGAGAAGCATCGTCCAGGTCGTGGTATCGGTAGCGGTCTGGGTAAGACCGGCGGCCGTGGCCACAAAGGTCAGACTTCCCGTTCGGGTGGTTCGATCGCTCCTGGCTTCGAAGGCGGTCAACAGCCGCTGCACCGTCGCCTGCCGAAGTTCGGCTTCGTTTCCCTGAAAGCCATGGACCGCGCTGAAGTGCGTCTGTCCGAGCTGGCCAAAGTGGAAGGCGACGTGATCTCCGTGCAATCCCTGAAGGATGCCAACGTGATCAACCAGCACATTCAGCGTGTGAAAATCATGCTGTCTGGCGAAGTTACTCGCGCAGTCACCATCAAGGGTATCGCAGCCACCAAGGGTGCGCGTGCGGCTATCGAAGCAGCTGGCGGCAAATTCGAGGAATAAATGGCTAAGCAAGGTGCTCTCTCTTCGCTCGGTAAGGGCGGGATGTCGGAACTCTGGGCTCGTCTGCGCTTTCTGTTCATGGCGATCATCGTCTATCGGATAGGTGCGCATATCCCGGTTCCCGGCATCAATCCGGACCGTCTGGCGGATCTGTTTCGGCAGAATGAGGGGACCATTCTTAGCTTGTTCAACATGTTTTCCGGTGGCGCGCTCGAGCGCATGAGCATCTTTGCACTGGGGATCATGCCGTACATTTCGGCATCGATCATCATGCAGTTGATGACGGCGGTCAGCCCGCAACTGGAGCAGTTGAAGAAGGAAGGTGAAGCTGGCCGTCGCAAGATCAGCCAGTACACCCGCTACGGCACCGTTATCCTGGCACTGGTCCAAGCCATTGGCATGTCCATTGGCCTGGCCAACCAGGGCGTGGCGTTTTCTGTAGGCCTGGGCTTCCATGTCGTCGCTGTTTCCACTTTCGTGGCAGGCGCGATGTTCATGATGTGGCTGGGCGAGCAGATCACCGAGCGCGGTGTGGGCAACGGTATCTCGATGTTGATTTTCGCGGGTATCGTTGCCGGTCTTCCGAGAGCAATCGGGCAGTCTTTCGAGTCTGCACGCACAGGCGATATCAACATTTTCGCCCTGGTCGCCATCGGTCTGCTGGCAGTAGCGATTATCGGTTTTGTGGTGTTCATTGAGCGTGGTCAGCGTCGTATCGCCGTTCATTACGCCAAGCGTCAGCAGGGCCGTAAGGTCTTCGCTGCGCAGACTAGCCACTTGCCGCTGAAAGTGAACATGGCGGGGGTTATCCCGGCCATTTTCGCGAGCAGCATTCTGCTGTTCCCGGCTTCGCTGGGTGCCTGGTTTGGTCAGTCCGAAGGTATGGGCTGGCTGCAGGACATCTCGCAGTCGATCGCTCCTGGTCAGCCGTTGAACATTCTGCTGTTTAGTGCAGGGATCATTTTCTTCTGCTTCTTCTACACAGCGTTGATGTTCAACCCGAAAGACGTAGCGGAAAACCTGAAGAAGTCCGGTGCCTTTATTCCGGGTATCCGTCCTGGTGAGCAGTCGGCGCGCTACATTGATGGCGTTCTGACCCGTTTGACCATGTTCGGTGCTCTTTACATGATGGCCGTCTGCCTTCTGCCCCAGTTCCTGGTGGTGGCAGCAAATGTGCCGTTCTACCTTGGCGGGACCTCGTTGCTGATTGTGGTAGTGGTTGTGATGGACTTCATGTCCCAAGTACAATCGCACCTCGTTTCGCACCAGTACGAATCCCTGATGAAGAAAGCCAACCTGAAAGGCTACGGTGGCAGCGGTTTGCTGCGCTGATACGCCCCTAAGGTTCGAGGAGTCGGTAATGAAAGTTCGTGCATCGGTGAAAAAGCTGTGCCGTAACTGCAAGATCATCCGTCGCGAAGGCGTCGTACGAGTGATCTGCAGCGCGGAACCGCGTCACAAACAGCGCCAAGGCTGAGTGTGATCTGCGCTTCAAACCCAGCAGCTAGTGTGCTGCTGGGTTGATTATTCGTTTCTACAGCGATATTATCTCGCGCCCTATTTCTTGGCTTCCGGGGCGTAGGTAGCTGTCAATTGGAGTCCCACTGAATGGCCCGTATTGCAGGCGTCAACATTCCAGATAACAAGCATACTGTTATCTCGCTGACCTACATCTATGGTGTCGGTCGCACAACTGCACAGAAGATTTGTGCAGACGCTGGTGTAAACCCAGCCGCTAAGATCAAGGATCTGAGCGACGAGCAAATCGAAACCCTGCGTGGCGAAGTCGCGAAGTTCACCACCGAAGGTGACCTGCGTCGTGACATCAACATGAAGATCAAGCGCTTGATGGACCTGGGTTGCTACCGCGGCCTGCGTCATCGTAAAGGTCTGCCGGTTCGCGGTCAGCGCACCAAGACCAACGCACGCACCCGTAAGGGCCCGCGTAAGCCGATCCGCAAGTAATCGCCCAGGAATATAGACATGGCAAAACCTGCTGCTCGTCCTCGTAAGAAAGTCAAAAAGACAGTGGTTGATGGCATCGCCCACATCCATGCTTCTTTCAACAACACCATCGTGACCATCACCGACCGTCAGGGCAATGCTTTGTCCTGGGCGACCTCCGGTGGTTCGGGTTTCCGTGGTTCGCGCAAATCCACCCCGTTCGCAGCTCAGATCGCTGCTGAGCGTGCTGGTCAAGCTGCGCTGGAATACGGTCTGAAGAACCTCGACGTTAACGTCAAGGGGCCAGGTCCAGGTCGTGAGTCCGCCGTTCGTGCATTGAACAGCTGCGGCTACAAGATCGCCAGCATCACCGACGTGACGCCAATCCCGCACAACGGGTGCCGTCCGCCGAAGAAGCGTCGCGTGTAATCAGGAGACAGAAGAATGGCACGTTACATTGGTCCAAAATGCAAACTGTCTCGTCGTGAAGGCACTGATCTTTTCCTGAAGAGCGGCGTTCGCGCTCTGGAATCGAAGTGCAATATCGAAGCAGCCCCAGGTATCCACGGCCAGCGCCGTGGCCGTCAGTCCGACTACGGCACCCAGCTGCGTGAGAAACAAAAAGTCCGTCGTATCTACGGTGTTCTGGAGCGTCAGTTCCGCGGTTACTACCAAGCTGCTGCCTCTAAAAAAGGCGCAACCGGTGAAAACCTGCTGCAACTGCTCGAGTGCCGTCTGGATAACGTCGTTTACCGTATGGGCTTCGGCTCGACTCGTTCCGAGTCCCGTCAGCTGGTTTCGCACAAAGCGATCAGCGTCAACGGTAAGACTGTAAACATTCCATCCTACCAAGTTCGTCCGGGTGACGTGGTCGCAGTCCGCGAGAAATCGCTGGGCCAGTTGCGCATTGTTCAAGCCCTTGAACTGTGCGCCCAGCGTGGCCGCGTTGAGTGGGTTGACGTGGATGCTGCTAAAAAGTCGGGCGTTTTCAAGAACGTTCCTGCTCGCAGCGACCTGTCTGCCGACATCAACGAAAACCTGATTGTCGAGCTCTACTCCAAGTAAGGGCTAGAAAATAGGTGCATCCATGCAGATTTCGGTAAATGAGTTCCTGACTCCCCGCCACATTGATGTGCAGGTAGTCAGTCCGACCCGCGCCAAAATTACGCTCGAGCCTCTCGAGCGTGGTTTCGGCCATACCCTGGGCAACGCGCTGCGCCGCATCCTGTTGTCCTCCATGCCTGGCTGTGCAGTAGTCGAGGCCGAGATCGATGGCGTACTCCATGAGTACTCCGCGATCGAAGGTGTTCAGGAAGACGTAATTGAAATCCTGTTGAACCTGAAAGGTCTCGCTATCAAACTGCATGGTCGTGACGAAGTTACGCTGACCTTGTCGAAAAAGGGTTCGGGGGTGGTTACCGCTGCCGATATTCAGCTGGATCACGATGTCGAGATCGTCAACCCCGATCACGTAATCGCGAACCTGGCGTCGAACGGCGCTCTGAACATGAAGCTCACTGTAGCTCGTGGTCGTGGTTACGAGCCGGCCGACTCCCGTCAAACCGACGAAGACGAAAGCCGTAGCATTGGCCGTCTGCAGTTGGACGCCTCCTTCAGCCCGGTGCGTCGTATCGCCTATGTGGTCGAGAACGCCCGTGTTGAACAGCGTACCAACCTGGACAAACTGGTCATTGATCTGGAAACCAACGGCACCCTGGATCCTGAAGAGGCTATCCGCCGCGCTGCGACCATTCTGCAACAGCAGTTGGCTGCGTTCGTCGACCTCAAAGGTGACAGCGAGCCTGTCGTAGTCGAGCAGGAAGACGAGATCGATCCGATCCTGCTGCGTCCGGTTGACGACCTGGAACTGACTGTACGTTCGGCCAACTGCCTCAAGGCGGAGAACATCTACTACATCGGCGACCTGATTCAGCGTACCGAAGTAGAGCTGTTGAAGACTCCTAACCTGGGTAAGAAGTCCCTGACTGAAATCAAGGACGTTCTGGCCTCTCGTGGTCTGTCTCTCGGCATGCGCCTCGACAACTGGCCGCCTGCAAGTCTTAAGAAAGACGACAAGGCGACCGCCTGATCGTCGTAATCACCGAACGTAGTGTTTGGTAAGGAATGAATCATGCGTCATCGTAAAAGTGGACGTCACCTGAGCCGTACCAGCTCTCACCGCAAGGCTATGTTCCAGAACATGGCAGTGTCGCTGATCGAGCACGAGCTGATCAAAACCACCCTGCCGAAAGCCAAGGAACTGCGCCGCGTTGCCGAGCCGCTGATCACCCTGGCCAAGGAAGACAGCGTTGCTAACCGTCGTCTGGCCTTCGACCGTACCCGTTCGAAGTCCGCTGTTGGCAAACTGTTCAACGACCTGGGCAAGCGTTACGCCACCCGTCAGGGCGGCTACCTGCGCATCCTGAAGTGCGGTTTCCGCGCTGGCGACAACGCGCCTATGGCGTACGTCGAGCTGGTTGATCGTCCGGTCGGCGGTGCTGTAGAAGCTGCTGAGTAAGACGTTCTGTCTGCTACAGAAAACCGGGCCTAGTGCCCGGTTTTTTGTTTGTACATCTATTGTTTATCTCTATTGATGTAAGTCATGTAATGAATTTGTCCCTGTAATCTTGCTCGTCAATACTCTTTCTACAGCCGATTAGCCGGCCCTTGAAGAACGAAAAGGAGAGCCCATGAGCAAGATTCTCACCACCGCTAGCGGTGCACCTGTAGCCGACAACCAGAACTCCCGCTCCGCCGGCCCGCGCGGTCCGCTGCTGCTCGACGACTTCCACCTGATCGAGAAGCTCGCCCATTTCAACCGCGAGAACATTCCTGAGCGCCGCGTCCATGCCAAAGGCTCGGGCGCCTACGGTACCTTTACCGTTACTCACGATATCACCGGCTATACCAGCGCCAAGCTGTTCGAAGAGGTCGGTAAACAAACCGAGACTTTCTTACGGTTCTCCACCGTTGGTGGCGAGCGCGGCTCTGCAGATACCGAGCGTGACCCGCGTGGCTTCGCGGTGAAGTTCTACACCGAAGAAGGTAACTGGGACATCGTCGGTAACAACACGCCAGTGTTCTTCATTCGTGATCCACTGAAGTTCCCGGACTTTATCCACACCCAGAAGCGCCACCCGCAGTCCAACCTGAAGAATGCTCAGATGATGTGGGACTTCTGGTCGCACTCCCCAGAAGCGCTGCATCAGGTCACCATCCTGTTTTCCGACCGTGGCATTCCGGACGGCTACCGTCACATGCATGGCTTTGGCAGCCACACCTACAGCCTGATCAATGCAAAGGGTGAGCGCACTTGGGTCAAGTGGCACTTCAAGACCCAACAAGGCATCAAGAACCTCACCCCGGCAGACGCTGCACGCCTGGCAGGTACCGACCCGGACTACGCTCAGCGCGACCTCTTCGAGGCCATCGAGCGTGGCGACTACCCGCGCTGGACTGTCTGCATTCAGGTGATGAGCGAAGCCGAGGCTGCCAGCCGCGATGAGAACCCATTCGACGTGACCAAGACCTGGTCGCAGAAGGATTATCCGCTCATCGAGGTGGGTGTACTGGAGCTCAACCGTAACCCGCTCAACTATTTTGCGGAGGTCGAGCAGGCCGCGTTCGGGCCGAGCAATATGGTGCCCGGCGTCGGTCTTTCGCCGGACCGCATGCTGCAAGGCCGTGTATTCGCCTACGCCGACGCGCACCGCTATCGCGTGGGTACCAACCACCAGCAATTGCCAGTCAACGCGCCACGCTGCCCGGTGAACAGCTACCAGCGTGACGGCTCGATGGCCACCGGCAGTTACGGTAGTGCACCGAACTACGAGCCAAACAGCTACAGCGATGCCCCGAAACAGTCGCCACGTCATGCTGAGCCAGCATTGGCCATGAATGGTTCGGCTGATCGCTACGATCACCGCGAGGACACCGACTACTTCAGCCATGCCGGCGCTTTGTTCCGTTTGATGAACGATGAGCAGAAGGCCCTGCTGATCAGCAACATCGCCGGTACCATGGCGGGCGTCAGCGAAGACGTGATCCAGCGTCAGTTACAGTACTTTTTCAAGGCGGATCCGGCCTACGGCGAAGGAATTGCCAAGGCTTTGGGCATCAATCTCGCCTAAGTCGAAGTGATAAGAAGAACCGCCCTCATTTGGGCGGTTTTTCAATGAATATCACTACTGTTTAACCGATTTTTTGCGTCTAATTGCGCGTTTTTCAGTGACCATAGACAAAAGCTGGTTCACACTATGTGGCATAGACGTTTTCACATGGAGAATCAGGGCGATGCAAGGCCACCCGGATGTAATCAACTATCTCGTCACGCTGCTGAAGGGCGAACTGGCGGCACGCGACCAGTACTTCATTCATTCGCGCATGTACGAAGACTGGGGCCTGTCCAAGCTCTACGAGCGCATCAACCACGAGATGGAGGAAGAGACGCAACACGCCGATGCCCTGATGCGCCGTATCCTCATGCTCGAAGGGACCCCTGACATGCGAGCGGATGACCTGGAGGTCGGCAGCACCGTGCCGGAAATGATCGAGGCGGACCTCAAGCTCGAATACAAGGTGCGCGGTGCGCTTTGCAAAGGCATCGAGCTGTGCGAATTGCACAAGGACTACGTCAGTCGTGACATCCTGCGTGCGCAGCTGGCCGACACCGAAGAAGATCACACCTACTGGCTTGAGAAGCAGCAGGGCCTGATCAAGGCCATCGGGCTGGAAAACTACCTGCAGTCGCAGATGTAAGTTATCCACAGACTCAAGTAAAAGCCCCTGGCACCATCGGTACCAGGGGCTTTTTCATTGCGCTGGCAATACTCAGGCCCTATCCCGCTCCAGCAATGGTTTCAGGTAATGGCCGGTATATGACTGCTTCATCTCGCTCAGCTCTTCTGGTGTACCGCAGGCAATGATCTGCCCACCCTTGGAGCCGCCCTCAGGCCCCAGATCAACCAGCCAGTCGGCGGTCTTGATCACATCCAGGTTATGCTCGATCACCACCACGGTATTGCCGTGGTCGCGCAGGCGATGCAACACGTCCAGCAGTTGCTGGATATCGGCAAAGTGCAGGCCGGTGGTAGGTTCGTCGAGGATGTACAAGGTCTTGCCGGTATCGCGCTTGGACAGTTCGCGCGACAGCTTTACCCGCTGCGCCTCACCGCCGGACAACGTGGTCGCTGATTGCCCCAGTTTGATGTACGACAGGCCCACATCCATCAATGTTTGCAGCTTGCGCGCCAGCGCCGGCACTGCATCGAAGAACTCGCGGGCATCCTCGATGGTCATTTCCAGCACCTCGTGGATGTTCTTGCCCTTGTACTTGATCTCCAGGGTTTCTCGGTTGTAGCGCTTGCTCTTGCACACGTCACACGGCACGTAGATGTCCGGCAGGAAGTGCATTTCCACCTTGATCAGGCCATCGCCCTGGCAGGCCTCGCAACGGCCACCCTTGACGTTGAACGAGAAACGCCCCGGGCCATAACCACGCGAGCGTGACTCCGGTACACCGGAGAACAGCTCGCGGATCGGCGTGAAGATGCCGGTGTAGGTGGCCGGGTTGGAGCGCGGCGTGCGGCCGATCGGGCTCTGGTCGATATCCACCACCTTGTCCAGGTGCTGCAGGCCGTCCATGCTGCTGTGCGGTGCGGCTTCCAGGCTGCTTGCGCCATTGAGGGCGGTGGCGGCCAAGGGGTAAAGGGTATTGTTGATCAGCGTCGATTTACCCGAGCCGGATACACCGGTCACGCAGGTCAGCAGGCCGATCGGTACTTCCAGGTCGACGTTCTGCAGGTTGTTGCCACGTGCGCCCTTGAGCTTGAGCTGCAGCTTCTTGTTGCGCGGTGTGCGCTTGGCCGGCACGACGATCTTCTTGCGCCCGGACAGGTACTTGCCAGTCAGCGAATCGGGATGGTCCATGACCTCCTGGGGCGAGCCCTCGGCGACGATCTGCCCACCGTGAACACCGGCGCCCGGGCCGATATCGACCACGTAGTCGGCCAGCCGAATGGCGTCCTCGTCGTGTTCCACCACGATCACCGTGTTGCCCAGGTCGCGCAAATGGTTAAGTGTGGCCAACAGGCGGTCGTTGTCGCGTTGATGAAGGCCGATGGACGGTTCATCGAGGATGTACATCACCCCCACCAGACCGGCACCGATCTGGCTGGCGAGTCGGATACGTTGCGCTTCGCCACCGGACAGGGTGTCGGCGCTACGATCCAGGGTCAGGTAGTCGAGGCCGACATTGACCAGAAACTGAAGTCGTTCGCAGATTTCCTTGAGGATTTTTGCCGCGATTTCGCCACGTCGGCCAGTAAGGGTCAGTTGACCAAAGTAGTTGCTGGCTTCACCGATCGGCATATTGGTTACAGCCGGCAGGGTCTTCTCGCCCACCCACACATGGCGCGCCTCGCGGCGCAGGCGCGTACCCCGGCAATCCGGGCACGGTTGCGTGCCAAGGAATTTGGCCAGTTCTTCACGCACGGTGGCCGATTCGGTTTCGCGGTAGCGACGCTCAAGGTTTGGCACAATGCCTTCGAACGGGTGCGATCGCTTGACGATGTCGCCTCGGTCGTTGAGGTACTTGAAATCGACACTCTGCTTGCCGCTGCCCTGCAGGATCACTTTCTGGTGTTCGGCTGACAGCTCGCCGAAAGGCTCCTCCAGGCTGAAGCCGTAGTGCGCAGCCAACGAACCGAGCATCTGGAAGTAGTACACGTTACGCCGGTCCCAGCCGCGGATCGCGCCTTCGGCCAAGGTCAGTTCGGTGTTGACCAGGCGTTTGGTGTCGAAGAACTGCTTGACCCCCAGGCCGTCGCAGGTCGGGCAGGCGCCAGCCGGGTTGTTGAAGGAAAACAGCTTCGGTTCCAGCTCGCTGATCGCGTGGCCGCACACCGGACAGGCGAAGCGCGCGGAGAAGATCGTCTCTTCGCCTTGTTCGTCGTCCATCGGTGCCACCAGGGCAATACCATCGGCCAGCTTCAACGCGGTTTCGAACGATTCGGCCAGGCGCTGTTGCAGGTCGGCGCGGACTTTGAATCGGTCCACCACCACATCGATGCTGTGCTTCTTCTGCTTGTCCAGCTTGGGCAACTCATCAAGCTCGTAGAGCTTGCCGTTGACCCTGGCCCGCACGAAGCCCTGGGCGCGAAGCTCGTCAAACACCGCCAGGTGCTCGCCCTTGCGCTCGCGCACTACCGGCGCAAGCAGCATCAGCTTGCTGCCTTCCGGGCGCTCCAGCACCAGGTCGACCATCTGGCTGATCGTTTGCGCCTCCAGCGGGATATCGTGGTCCGGGCAGCGTGGAGTACCGACGCGGGCGTATAGCAGGCGCAGATAATCGTAGATTTCGGTAATGGTGCCGACCGTGGAGCGCGGGTTGTGCGAGGTCGACTTCTGCTCGATCGAAATCGCTGGCGACAGGCCTTCGATGGTGTCGACGTCGGGCTTTTCCATCATCGACAGGAACTGCCGGGCGTAGGCCGACAGCGATTCCACGTAGCGGCGCTGGCCTTCGGCGTACAAGGTATCGAACGCCAGGGACGACTTGCCGGAACCGGACAAGCCGGTGATCACGATCAACTTGTCCCGGGGCAGGGTCAGGTCGATGTTCTTCAGGTTGTGGGTACGTGCCCCACGAATAAGGATCTTGTCCACTGCGGCCTCGCTTGGCGGGCATAAACAAGGAAGTATACGGCGCGCCAGTATGACGCGGCAAAGCGTCGCGTTGATGCCGTCAAGCTGTCGGACTGATAGAATCGCCGCCGGTTCACACGAGGTTAATCCATGCACGACACCCACAACGAGCGTATGAGTAGCGGCGAAACCCGCGCCGCTGGCGGCCTTGCCCTGGTCTTTGCCTTTCGTATGCTGGGCATGTTCATGGTCTTGCCGGTACTGGCCACCTACGGCATGGACCTGGCTGGCGCCACGCCTGCCCTGATCGGCCTGGCCATTGGTGCCTATGGCCTGACCCAGGCGATATTGCAGATCCCGTTCGGGATGATTTCCGACCGCATCGGTCGTCGGCCGGTGATTTATCTGGGGCTGGTGATCTTCGCCCTGGGCAGTGTACTGGCGGCCCAAGCCGACTCTATCTGGGGCGTGATTGCCGGGCGCATCCTGCAGGGCGCGGGGGCAATTTCTGCTGCGGTCATGGCACTGCTGTCGGACCTCACCCGCGAACAACACCGGACCAAGGCCATGGCCATGATCGGCATGAGCATCGGCCTTTCGTTTGCTGTCGCCATGGTCGTCGGCCCATTGCTGACAAGTGCCTTTGGTTTGTCAGGTTTGTTCCTGGTCACGGCTGGGCTTGCCCTGGTCGGCATGCTGTTGATCGCGTTTGTCGTGCCCAACACCCACAGTATTTTGCAGCACCGCGAGTCGGGTGTGGCGCGCCAGGCCATCGGCCCGACCCTGCGCCATCCGGACCTTCTGCGCCTGGACGTCAGCATTTTCATCCTGCACGCCGTCCTCATGGCCAGCTTCGTTGCGCTGCCGCTGGCGTTCGTCGAGCGTGGCGGCCTGCCCAAGGAGCAGCATTGGTGGGTGTACCTGACCGCGCTGTTCATCTCATTTTTTGCAATGGTCCCGTTCATCATCTACGGCGAAAAAAAGCGCAAGATGAAACGTGTGTTGGCCGGCGCGGTCAGTGTCCTGCTGCTGACGGAGATATACTTCTGGGAGTGGGCTGACGGTTTGCGCGGACTGGTGATTGGCACCGTGGTATTCTTTACCGCATTCAACCTGCTGGAGGCTTCGCTGCCTTCTCTGGTGAGCAAGGTGTCGCCTGCCGGTGGCAAGGGGACGGCAATGGGGGTGTATTCCACCAGCCAGTTCCTCGGTGCAGCGTTAGGCGGGATTCTTGGCGGCTGGCTGTTCCAGCACGGTGGGCTGAACACGGTGTTCCTCGGTAGCGCGGTGCTGTGTGCTATCTGGCTGATCGTCGCCTTGCGCATGAACGAGCCGCCATATGTGACCAGCCTGCGCATGCCCCTGACGCCTGAGGCGGTCCGGGAGGCCGGCCTGACCGAGCGCCTGATGGCCGTGCCGGGTGTGACCGACGCTGTGGTGGTGGAAGAAGAAGCCGCCATCTATATCAAACTGGATACGAAAATTTTGGACCGTGCGACCCTCGAGCGACTGGTGAATCCAGCCTCTTCGGCGTGCGAAGCCTAGGAGAACGTTATGGCCCGTGGGGTTAACAAAGTCATTCTGGTCGGTACCTGTGGCCAGGATCCCGAAGTCCGCTACCTGCCCAACGGTAACGCCGTGACCAACCTGAGCCTGGCCACCAGCGAGCAGTGGACTGACAAGCAGTCGGGCCAGAAGGTCGAGCGTACCGAGTGGCACCGTGTGTCGCTGTTCGGCAAGGTTGCCGAAATCGCTGGCGAATACCTGCGCAAGGGTTCGCAGTGCTACATCGAAGGCAAGCTGCAGACCCGCGAGTGGGAAAAAGACGGCATCAAGCGCTACACCACCGAGATCATCGTCGATATCAACGGCACCATGCAGCTGCTCGGCGGTCGTCCGCAAGGCCAGCAGCAGGGCGGCGACCCGTACAACCAGGGTGGCGGCAATTATGGTGGTGGCCAGCAGCAACAGTACAACCAGGCACCGCCACGCCAGCAGGCCCAGCGCCCGCAACAGGCCCCTCAGCGCCCAGCGCCGCAACAGCCTGCGCCGCAGCCGGCGGCTGACTTCGACAGCTTCGATGACGATATTCCGTTCTAATTCCCACCAGAGACCTTTTTGTTAGGTTTCTCCTCAAAACCCCCGCATAGCGGGGGTTTTTTCGTTTTTGGTCTGTAAAAATTTTATTGACGAGA
Organism: Pseudomonas sp. YQ_6; assembly: GCF_043103245.1. Lineage (NCBI taxonomy): Bacteria > Pseudomonadati > Pseudomonadota > Gammaproteobacteria > Pseudomonadales > Pseudomonadaceae > Pseudomonas > Pseudomonas sp. YQ_6. The sequence continues at coordinate 48,459 of NZ_JBICJR010000002.1, read as the reverse complement.
TTTCTCAACAATCCTACCTTGAATTTACGTTAGGAATTCGAGGTGTTCATGGAGTTAGCGATCAGACGGTTTAACGGGGAGTTCGGAGAGAGGTTCTCGATCTTGGTCGATGAATCCGGCATGCCTCTTTACTACCCAGCGCTCTACGCTACTGCCGAATTGCGTGGAGCCTCCCTTTCGATCAATACCATCCATAGCGCCTTGCAGGCGATCAAATCGGTTTACGCGTGGCAGGAATACTACGGCATCGATTTGGAGTCGCGCTTCAAGCGAAGCGAGCTGCTTCAGGCCCATGAAATCCATTCGCTACGGGATTTCATGCAGAAGCCCATGGACAGCATGGTGCCTACAAAAGAAACGGTAGTGGCCATCAATCGTCGCCAGAAAAGGGTTTCGAAAGATACTCAGTACAACCGCATGACGGTTACTGCAGGCTATGTCGGATTTCTCGCCGGCAGATTGCACCCAACGACTGCGGTCAGTGCCAAGGAAATTTCTGCCATGGTCGCTCGCATCAAGGCTAACCGTCCTAAATTCGGCGACAAAACCGAAGCAGATCGATCAGATGCCAGTCTGGAAGACGGTGTACTTGATGCGATTGAAAAAATGCTAACGCCAGGTAACGAGTCGAACCCTGTAGCTGATATCGGTCTGCAGTATCGGAATGCCTTGATGTTCACCATCCTGCGCGTAACTGGCATGCGGCGCGGTGAACTGCTGAACCTAAAGATGGAAGACTTCGATTTCGCAAGATACACCGTCAAAGTCGTGCGCCGGGCTGACTCCGAGGGCGACCCTAGAGCTTACCAACCGCTTACTAAGACTAGGGAAAGGACGATTCCGCTGATACCTGAGTTAATGGACAAAATCCATAGCTACATAACCAAGTACCGTGGTGGTGTCCCAGGTGCTCGTAAACATGGCTATCTCTTTGTTGTCCACCGTCCAGGCAAGACACTGGGGTGGCCTATCTCAGGCTCGGGTTTTAGTAAGTTCATTGAAACAATATCCAACCTCGCCGATGAATTTACTGGGTTTCATGCTCATGCTCTCCGGCACCAATGGAACTACGTTTTCTCCAAGAGATGCGAAGAAAATGGATGGACGCCGGAGAAAATAGAAAAAATGAGGTCTTATCTCATGGGGTGGAGTGAGACTTCGGGAACAGCGAAAACGTATAACAAGAAATTTGTTAAAGAGGCTGCAGGTCAAGCCGTGATGGATATGCAGAAAAAATACATGAGGAAAGCGTCTGATGATCGCTGATAAAGATCAAGTGCTTGCGCAATTCGAGCGCCAAGAATTCTTTTCCAAGGATGGTTACAAAGTCTCTATCTTTTCTGATTATTGGCGGCTGAATAAAGATCATGCTATTAACTTCGGCATATCCGACTGGGTAGGTGATGATCTGAACAGGTCTTTTCGGCAGGTACTGGCTATCTACGGTGAGACGTGTTCGGCTCAATATACCGCTAGTACCTATGGCCGATTTAAAAAATACTTGGAGCTTACTCAGGGCTCCGACCCGTTCAGCCCAGAATCCCTAATTTCCTATCGTGACACTTTAGGTAAGAAGGATGAATGGCAGCTCAGTCCAATCCGTGCCTTTATTCGGACGTGGGTCAGTCTTGGTTATCCGGGCATTCCCGTCGGAACCATGCCTATGCTTGAAAAGTGGCGGATTAAGGGTAACGAAAAGGGCTACGCAGTACAGTCCATGTGTCCAGAGAGTGGCCCGTTCACTGATATCGAGATGGATGGAATTGTCTCTGGGGTTTTGGAGTGCTACGCATCGGGCAAGTTGGAACTGCGGGATGCATGTTATGCGATGATCCTGGCGATGACTGGTCGCCGGCCAGTTCAACTGGTTTCGCTGAAAGTCAAGGATCTGATTTTCGTCAATGGGAAGTACTATATAAACTTCCCTCGCGGTAAGCAGAAATATGCCGAATGGCGCAGTACGTTTTCGAAATTTGAAATTATTGAGGATCTGTGGATTCTTCTTCAAACTCAAGCAAGCGCTGTCAAGTCGTCTTTTGAAAAGGTAATTGGAAAGGCGCTTCAAGACAGGCTTGTAGGTGAACTGCCGCTTTTTCACACCTTCCATAGGTACAATGCCTCAGAGGACTTGCAGTCCCAGTTGGAGGGCGACTTTCTGCACGCAAGAGTGCTTGAAGTTAACGAGACTATGAAGTCCATTAGAGAAGTTGTCGGGATGGTCAGCGAGCGAACAGGCACAGTTCCAAGTTTGAATGCCTACCGCTTCCGCTACACATTGGGTACAAACCTGGCCCGAGAAGGTCGGGGTGAATATATCATTGCTGAGGCGCTTGATCACTCTGACATCCAAAACGCAGGCGTTTACGTTAAGAACATTCCTGACATCGTCAAACGCATCGACAAAGCTGTGGCCCTGCAACTGGCACCTATCGCACAAGCTTTCCAGGGGGTGATTGTCAGGGATGAGTCGAAAGCACACCGTGGTAAGGATCGCTCCAGCCGAGTATGTAGCGCAGGCGGCAATGTTGGCACATGCGGCAGCTATGGTTTCTGCGGCGCCCTTGCACCGATTGCCTGTTACACCTGCTCTCACTTCCAGCCATGGCTGGACGGCCCCCATGAGCTGGTTCTGGATGACCTGATTCGTGAGCGCGACAGCATCCGCGATATCACTGGCGACCTGAAGATCGCGTCAGCTAATGACCGACTCATCCTTGCCGTCAGCAATGTCGTAGCCCGCTGCAATGCAATGAAGAGCGATATTGCCGATGTCTAACGTCTTTCTTTTTGTACCCAAAACCCAGCTCACCAGTCGGGAAAACTTGGATGAGTTCATTCTCATGTGCCGTGACCGGCTGACTGTGTTTGGTGATGACCTCGATTGGTATAGCAATGCATGGCCCGGTGTAGGGAATTTCACAAAGAAGGACGCCCCATCTCGCGGGTATACGCAGGAGCAACTGCTGGATGCTGAGATCATCCCTTTCGCTAAAGCGTTTGTTCGGTATCAGCAAGGCCACAACCCGAGCCAGCTGAAGAATGAGTTCAAAGCTATCCGATGCATAGAGGCCGCGCTCCTGGAGATCAAGGGATGCGCGGATATAACTCAGACGGACATCAGCGTGCTTAACGAAGCTGCTCAGGTTGCGCGTTCATACGACGCCACTTCTTATCAGGCAGGCATCAGCCTAGTGAGGCTCGTCGATTTTCTGAATGAAAGCGGGATTGTCCGGGCGCCTATTGTTTGGAAAAACCCGATCAAGAAGCCAAAGGAGATCCATCGTACAGATGCCGTGGCCAAGCAACGGCGGCAGGAAAAAATGCCAGCTGAGTATCTGCTCGACTCAATGGCAGAGATCTTCAGTAATGATCTACTTGGCGCACGGGATCGCTTCACTTCATCGATTTTTGCATTGTGCATGTGCGCACCGTCCAGGATCACGGAGGTACAGGATCTTCCGGTTAGCTGCTTGCACCGTGGACTCGACAGCGAAGGTGTGATGCGTCTTGGGCTGAGGTTCTACGCTGGTAAGGGCTATGAGTCAGATATTAAATGGCTACCTACGCCGATGGAGCAAGTGGCTGAAGAAGCCGTGCGGCGCCTCACTGAGATGTCCGAGCCAGGTCGCAAGCTCGCCAAGTGGCTTGAAACCAACCCTGATGAGTTCTATCGCCACGAAAACTGCCCAAACGTGGGTGAAGATCAAGCGTTGACGGATGCGCAGGCATGCTTAGCGATAGGTTTTGATCCGGGAGACTCGCCAAGTGTTGCCCGTCACAGGCTCAAGCTTGGGATGAAGTCATACAAACCGTTTCCGGTTTTTTACGCGGAGCATGGTTACGTGACGCTACGTTTTCTCAATGGCTACATGCACAGCATGCTGCCTAAAGGCTGGCCGTGGATGAATAAGGAGCGACACATCAAGTATTCCGACGCTCTGTGCTGCTTCCGTCAAAACGAGTTGCGAATGGATATGCCGCCTCGCCCGATCATTGTCTGGAGCCCAGGTAAGAGTACGTTCACAACTGACATAAACTACATTGACGGTCAGGAACGCAGCATCTGGGAGCGCAACGGCTACAAGAATCCTGATGGAAGTCCTATTTCGATGTCGTCACACCAGATTCGTCACTACTTGAATACTCTGGCTCAGCGCGGCGCCATGGGGCAGTTGGATATTGCGAAATGGTCGGGGCGGGCGAACATTCATCAGAACGCCACCTATAACCACATGACAGACGACGAGCATGTCGAAATGGCTCGGGAGGCCGGAATCGGAGTCGCGCTGACTAAGATCCGAGAGAACGTTCCGGTCACGCTAGCAGACCTTGATGCGGTAGGTGAGGGGATTGCTCACATCACCATTTTTGGCTTTTGCGTGCACGACTATTCGATGCTGCCATGCCAAAAACACCGCGATTGCCTCAACTGCACAGAACAAGTCTGCGTGAAGGGTGATGACGGCAAGCTTCAGCGCCTCAAGAGCCATCGTGATGCGATCCGTGTCCAGCTCGCGAAAGCTCAGGCCGCGAACGAAGACGGCATCTACGGGGCAGATCGCTGGAGTCAGCATCAGATCAAGACTCTGGAGCGTGCTGATCAACTGATCCAGATCCTTGAGTCGACAGACACCCCAGACGGCACAATTATCCGTCTGAGTAATGACCAGGAGTTCAGCCCCCTGAAGCGTGCCATCGCAGCTCGTTCGGCGGCACCGAGCCTGCCTGCACCAAAAAAAGAAGAGCCGGATCTAGATGAGATCCGCGCCCTGATGGGAATGTAAGTAATGGCCAGGCACCTGAGTGATAGAGATGTAGATCTGGTCGTAGGACTAATCGATAGCTGGGAGGGCAAGCTCAGCTGGGACGCTCTTAGCGATGCTGTTGAGCCTTTGATCGGGATACGCCCGGCACGGCAAACGCTGGCTCTGCAGGAGAGGGTCAGGAGCGCCTTCGAACACTACAAGGAAAGACAGAAGTCGGGGTATGTAAAGGTAAAGCCCCCGGCAAGCTTGCGGATTGCTGAGCAACGAATTCGTCGGCTTGAGGCCGAGAACTCCCGGCTTGAGCATGAGAACGCTCGGTTGCTTGAGCGGTTTATCCGCTGGCAGTACAACGCCCATAAATTCAACGTTTCGGCTGAGAAACTGGACGCTCCGCTTCCATATGCTGATCGGGACTCTTCGGAGGCCAAGTCGTAATGGCTAACGGTCAGCAAATCGCTGAAGAAAACCTCGCCGCCTTTCTGGCTTGGTCGACATCAAAGTCTGATGGCGACTTCAGAGAGTACGTGCATCGGGGCAAGCTGAAGCGTTCCGAAATCGCGACTGAGTGCGGATTCGGGAAAAGCGCGCTTACGCAAAACCCAGCGATCCGCTCAGCCCTGGAGAACCTCGAAGGCGAGCTTCGAGCAGCAGGAATATTACCTCCCCTGGTCGCTTCCTTGCCGGTAGGTCAGCGCCCGGAGCCGGCGCTCAGAGACACTGAGGCCAAACAGCGTCGACAGGACGGTCAACGGCTTAACTCCTTGGAGCAAGAGAACGCCGCTTTGCGAGCAGAACTGCAAGCTGCAAAGCAGATGCTTGATCGCCATGCCCTGATCAGCGAGTTTCTTGAAGAGACGGGACGGATGCCACGATGAATGACGTCGTTCCATCTTTGATCAATGTCAGCGTGCGGGTTACGAGTATCCGTTCTGCGAACCGGAAGGGCTGCATTGCGTTCGGCCATCGAATGGACGTTATTCGAGGCGTCAATGACCGGTCTAGCCCGGTCGTCATCCGGGTTCCGGAAGCGATTGCCAAGCTCTCTGATATCGCAGTAGGTGCGATTTTTGAGGTCTACGGCGAAGTTTGCTCGGTTCTGCGCACCCATGGCGCCTTTGCGATTAACGAGATGACTGTCGACGTTCAGGATGTTCGCCTCGTCCGGCCAAGCGGCTCACAGGTCATACAGTGGCTAGGCGATAACGTGCAGGGGATAGGTGAGGTCAAGGCTACTCGGATGTGGGATGCCTTAGGTGAGCGGCTCTACGATGCGCTTGATAGTGCAGACCACACTGCAATCAACATGATCATTCCGACCGAGGAAGTCCGGGAGCGCTTGTTCAAGCGTTGGTTGGAAGACGGCGATGCCAAGACCCTTCGGTTCGTACAAGACAAGTGCATCCCGCTGGACATAGCGCGCAAAGCAATTAGGTTTCACAAGAAAAACACCATCGCGGCACTTACGAACGACCCGTATCGGTTGCTTAGCTTCGCCGGTGCTTGGTCAGTCGTAGATAAGATCGCCAGGGAAAGCTTTGATGTCAGTGTGGACGATCCACGTCGCCTCACGGCGGCATTGGAGGAGTCTCTGTACCAGGCCTCAGAAAAAGGCCACACCTGCAGCTCGTTGACGGATCTGCAGAGTAATGTGGCCTCTCTGATCAAGCCGCACGCAGCCCCAATTTCCGCGATGTCCAAGGCATTGTTCGCCGGCGCCGCAGTGGGCCAGTTCGTCTGCAAAGAGCTTGGTGATCTGGGCATCATGCTGTTTGCGCCCGGATCTTGGCTCATGGAACGCCGCTGTGCTCAGTTTGTTCGCGATCTGATTCTGAACCCAACACAACAGCCGCAACTTTTTCCCGTGGACATCAACGAGGTCATCACTCGCTTCGAAGTGTCGGAGCGTGTTCATCTTGGCCTCCCTACTTTCGGCCTGAACCACGCCCAACGTAGCGCGGTTGCTACATCGTTCTCCAACCGATTCAGCGTCATTACGGGTGGTGCTGGAGTGGGCAAAACCACTGTACTCAAGGCTCTCTATAAAGCCCTGGATACAACTGGCAGGCCCAGGTTTCAGATGGCTCTATCAGGCCGGGCCACGGCCCGAATGATCGAAGCAACGGGCGAAGAGGCGCGAACTATCGCGGGCTTCTTGCGCAAGGTGACTGAAAAGGACATGGGCCAGGCACCGGTCATCGTGATCGATGAGGCGTCGATGCTCGATCTCGTCACGTTCTATCGGCTTGTTCAGAAGCTTCCTGCAGGGTGCCAGGTGATATTGGTGGGTGACCCCTACCAGCTACCACCCATTGGGGCCGGGCTGATCCTGCACGTGCTGTGCGGTATGGCCGGCGTTCCTACCACCGAGCTCATTGAGGTCAAACGCCAAGCTAAAGGCTCTGCTATCCCGTTGGCGTCTCGTGAAATTCGCGACGGCTGGTGTCCCGATTTCAGCTCAGACGAACGCGATGACATTGTGTTTCTCCCATGTCCGGACGATCAGATCATCCCCACAGTGATCAGGCTCTATGAGCAGGATCGCGAGAACACTCAGATTCTTTCGGCCACCAAGTCGTGCGCTTTTGCCGGCGTGGCGGCACTGAACAGGACATGCCACCAGAGGTATGCCGATCACAGCCAACCGTTGCTGGCTGAGAACCCTGAAACCGGTGAGGTCGAAGCCATCGGCATGTGCGTTGGCGATCTGGTGATGTATACCGCAAACGACTGGGGTAGAAACCTCCAGAACGGCTCCCTGGGCCAGATCGACGAGATCTTCGACAAGCCACGCTCCGTGGATTTGGGGGATGATGAGAAGTCCCGTATCTGCATCGCTCTGGGAATGGCAACGTTCGACGGGGTGACGCATTACATTCTGGACACTGACATCGACTCGCTGGAGCTTGCGTACTCGATCACGGTTCATAAAGCCCAAGGCTCACAGTTCAGGCGTGTGATCATCCCGGTGCGTAAATCACGCATCCTCGATAGAACCTTCGTCTACACAGCCGCTACCAGAGCACAGGTTCAGGTGATCTTTGTTGGTGACAGGGCTGCGGTAGAGGAGGCCATAACTCTCCAGCCCAAGGCATTCTCCCGCAAGGTAGGTCTCCGGGCTCTCCTGGAGAGTGAGCTGGCAGGGCTCTGAACAGAGCCTTGCTACCCCCATCGGCAGTCAAACAATGGTGACGAAACTACCGTTCATCGGTTTTCCTGCGCCTGGAAAGCGCCCGGTGTTTGGAATTTGTGAGTAGGATTTCTGTTAGTTTTTGAGCCACCGCTGGAGCCATTTTGCGGAAAGTTAACGAAAAAACGGACGGCAATTTTTATGGTTTAGGCCTTGAATCGTGCGGTGCCTGCGATTTTTCGGGGCTTTCACTCACTCACTCGGTGGTCTGCTCGGCTTTTCGGTGTTCATAACCGTTCTGATCAGAGCGGTAGGGCGTTCAGCAAGACGAAACCCAGGGCAGTTGCCCTGGGTTTTTTTATGGGCAGCACCGCGTATCTGGCATCGCTTTCAGTAGAACAACCGGGGCTCTGGCGAATCCAGCAGGCTTGCCAGCTTGGTCAGGGCAAAGCCCAGTGCCTGGCGGCTGGGTGCCATCAGGGCGATGCGCACACCGCTGGTGGCGTGGCTGCGTTCAGGCAGGAACTGGCTGCCGCTGACCACCGTTACGCCGTTGTCACGAGCCAGGTTGGCAAACTCGTCGCTGGTCCACGGTTCTGGCAGCTCCAGCCAGATATGGAAGCTGTGGGGCTGACTGCGGATCTTGTATTGGCCAAGAATCTCCCGGGCCATGTGCTGGCGCGCGGCCGCCTCCTGCTGCTGCATACGCACCAACTGGTCGGCCTTGCCGCTGTTGATCAGGTTACTGGCCAATTGCGCCATCAGAGGCGATGGCATCCACACGCTGCTGCGTACCATCGATGATAACCGCGACAGGGTTTGCGGCGGGGCGTACAGGTAGCCGATGCGCAGCGCCGGCAGCACGCTTTTGGACAGGCTGGTGAGGTATACCGAGCGTTCAGGCGCATACGCTGCAAGCGGCTTGTAGTCCGGGCTGGGCTCGAGAAAACCATAGATATCGTCATCTACGATGAACAGGTCGAACTCACGGGCGATCTCGGCGATAGCCTGGCGCCTTGCTGGGGGCATGATCGAGTTGGTCGGGTTCTGGTGCGTGGTGACGCACACCAGCAGGGAAGGGCGGTGTTCCAGGCAGGCCGCGCGCAATGCCTCCGGGATGAGCCCGTGTTCGTCCATGGCGACGCCGCGCAGGCGCCGGCCCAGGCTGTGGGCCAGGGATATGATGCCCGGGTAGCAGAGCGACTCGCACAGCACCACATCGTCACTCTTCGACAGGCTGCTGATGGCCACCAGCAGCCCATGTTGGGCGCCAGCGGTCAGTACTACCTGCTGCCAGCGAGCATCAGGCAGCCAGCGCTGTATCCAGGTCGCACCGGCTTGTTTGTGGGAGGTGTGACCACCCTCTGTCACATAGTCGAGTACCTGCCCCAAGTTCGAGGAGGAGGCCAGTTCGCTGATAGCCGTGCCTAGCCACTCGCTCATGTGAGCGTCGTTGGGCTTGATGATCGAGAGGTCGATCTGGTTACTCTCGCCGGCAACGGATGTGGGTACCGACGGGGCGGGTAATGGCTGCCGCAGTTGCCTGACAAATGTGCCCCGCCCTACCTCGCCAGCCACCAGACCACGCTTGGCTGCTTCGTCGTAGGCCCTGCCAACAGTGCCGGGGGTTACATTCAGCGCCTCGGCCAGGTCCTTGAGCGTGGGTAAGCGATCGCCTTCTGCAAGCCGACCACTTTCGATGTCCTGTTCAAGGGCATCAGCGATCATCAGGTAAACCGGCTGTGTTTGATGGCTGTATTGGGGGACCCACATGGAGATGGCACCAGGCTTTGCAAGAGCGCGAAAGCCTAGCATGAAAGCTCGGATGCAGGTAATGATGGTAATTGGCGAAATTGAGTTGAATTTATTTTAGATTGAATCGATTCAATTTTTGAAATTACAATCATCGCACCGATCAGGCCGGCCACACTCGGGCTTTGCCTGGCATAACGCTCCACTGGATGGACATCGCTATGGAAATGTTGGGCTCTTACTGGGCGGAGCACTGGTTGCTGGCAGTCCTCATACTTGGCGCGATCGCCTTCGTTGCGGGCTTCGTCGATAGCATTGCCGGTGGTGGTGGTTTGTTTCTGGTGCCGGGTTTTCTGCTGGTTGGCATGCCGCCCCAGGTGGCACTGGGTCAGGAAAAACTGGTCAGTACCCTCGGCACGCTGGCGGCTATCCGCAACTTCCTGGCCAACAGCAGGATGGTCTGGCAAGTAGCGTTGGTCGGGGTGCCGTTTTCGCTATTAGGCGCCTACCTGGGGGCTCACCTGATCGTGTCGATCTCGCAGGAAACGGTGGGCAAGATCATCCTGGCACTAATCCCCCTCGGCATTCTCATTTTCCTTACCCCCAAGGATCGTCCGGTCGAGGAGCGCAAACTGTCTTCGCGAATGCTGTACACGGTAGTGCCGTTGACTTGCCTGGCCATTGGCTTCTACGACGGCTTCTTCGGCCCCGGTACCGGCAGCATGTTCATCATCGCTTTCCATTACCTGCTGCGCATGGACCTGGTCTCCAGTTCGGCCAACTCCAAAACCTTCAACTTCGCTTCCAACATCGGTGCTTTGGTGGCGTTCGTCAGCGCAGGCAAGGTCGTCTACCTGCTGGCATTGCCACTTGTGGCCTGCAACATCCTTGGTAACCACCTGGGCAGTTCCCTGGCCTTGCGTAAAGGCAACGACGTGGTGCGCAAGGCGTTGGTGTTCTCGATGCTCTGCCTGTTCACCAGCCTGGGCGTGAAGTACCTGACCTGAGCCATTGATAGGAGATAACGAATGAAAACCGCATTTGTAACCGGTGCTTCCTCAGGCTTTGGCCGCGCCATCTGCTGCACCCTGATCGGCAAAGGCTACCGTGTGATCGGTGGAGCCAGGCGCATGGACAAACTGAAAGCACTGGAGGCCGAACTGGGCGTAAATTTCATTCCGCTGGCGCTGGATGTCACTGATTCAATATCGCTCGAGAAGGCGGTCGAGCAGATGCGTGAGGCGTCGCTGCAGATCGATCTGCTGGTCAACAACGCGGGGCTGGCGCTGGGCGTGGACCGTGCCCAAACCAGCAGTGCCGCAAACTGGCAGCAGATGATCGATACCAACATCACCGGCCTGGCCATGGTCACCCACAAGATCCTGCCGCAGATGGTGGCAGCCGATAGCGGCATGATCATCAACATCGGCTCGATCGCCGGCACTTACCCCTACCCGGGCGGTAACGTGTATGGCGCCAGCAAGGCGTTCGTCCGCCAGTTCAGCCTCAATCTGCGTGCCGACCTGGCTGGCACCCGGGTGCGGGTGAGCAACATCGAGCCGGGGCTGTGCTCCGGCACGGACTTCTCGGTGGTGCGCCTCAATGGCGACATGGACGCCGTGCAGGCTTTGTATCGGGATGTAGAGGCCCTTCTGCCGGAGGACATCGCAGCAACGGTAGCCTGGGTTGCCGAGCAGCCGGCGCACGTGAATATCAATACCATCGAGATCATGCCTGTGGCGCAGAGCAGTGCGGCGCTGAATGTGGTGCGTAACCTGCCACGTGCCTGATCGGGGCCGCACCACTGACCCAGGTCATCGCAGCTTCTGGATTCTTGACTAGTCTTATCCACTGGCGGCCATCAATTGGCCGCCACCGTGACTACCAAGAGGCGCCGGCAATGTTCCGCGCGTCCACCACCTGATCAGGAGTGCACGATGGACCTGAACCGTCGGCAGTTCTTCAAGGTCGCCGCCGTCGGCCTTGGAGGCTCGAGCCTTGCGGCGTTGGGCATGGCCCCAACGCCGGCATTCGCCGAGCAGGTGCGTCACTTCAAGCTGGCGCATACCAAAGAAACCCGTAACACCTGCCCCTACTGTTCGGTCGGCTGCGGCCTGATCCTGTACAGCCAGGGTGATGCGGGTAAGAACGTCAAACAGAACATCATCCATATCGAAGGGGACGCCGACCACCCGGTCAACCGCGGCACACTTTGCCCGAAAGGCGCCGGCTTGCTGGACTTTATCCACAGCCCGAGCCGCCTGCAGTACCCCGAAGTTCGCAAGCCGGGCAGCAAAGAGTGGGTGCGGGTCAGCTGGGACGAGGCGCTGGACCGCGTCGCCGACCTGATGAAGCAGGACCGCGATGCCAACTTCATCGAGAAGAATGCCCAAGGCCAAACGGTCAACCGCTGGCTCTCCACCGGTTTTCTTGCCGCTTCCGCCGCTTCCAGCGAGGCTGGCTACCTGACCCACAAGGTCATCCGCGCAACAGGCATGCTGGGGTTCGATAACCAGGCACGTGTCTGACATGGCCCGACGGTGGCAAGTCTTGCCCCGACGTACGGCCGTGGCGCCATGACCAACCACTGGTCCGATATCGCCAACGCGAATCTGGTTCTGGTGATGGGTGGCAACGCAGCAGAAGCGCATCCGTGCGGCTTCAAGTGGGTGACCGAGGCCAAAGCGCACAACAAGGCGCGGCTGATTGTGGTCGACCCGCGGTTTACCCGTACCGCTTCGGTGGCGGACTACTACGCGCCGATCCGTACCGGCACCGATATCGCCTTCATGGGCGGGCTGATCAACTACCTGCTCAGCAACGACAAGATCCAGCACGAGTACGTGCGCAACTACACTGACGTGTCGTTCATCGTCAAAGAGAACTATGGCTTCGAGGATGGGCTGTTCAGCGGCTACGACGAGGCCAAGCGTGTATACGCCGATAAGTCCGGCTGGGGTTACGAGCTGGGTGAGGACGGCTATGCCAAGGTCGACCCGACACTGCAACACCCTCGCTGCGTGTTCCAGCTGATGAAGCAGCATTACAGCCGCTATACCCCGGAACTGGCGAGCATGACCTGTGGTATGCCGCAGGACGCCATGCTGAAGGTCTGGGAAGAGATCGCCTCCTGCTCGGTTCCGGGCAAGACCATGACGATCCTTTATGCGCTAGGTTGGACGCAGCATTCGATCGGTGCGCAGATTATCCGCAGTGCGGCCATGGTCCAGCTGCTGCTCGGCAACGTTGGCATGCCCGGTGGCGGGGTCAACGCCCTGCGCGGACACTCCAACATCCAGGGCCTGACCGACCTCGGGCTGCTGTCCAACTCGCTGCCGGGCTACCTGACCCTCGCCGGTGACGCCGAGCAGGACTACGCCGCCTACATCGACAAGCGCGCTTCCAAGCCGCTGCGGCCTGGGCAGTTGTCGTACTGGCAGAACTACGGCAAGTTCCACGTCAGCCTGATGAAGGCCTGGTACGGCGCCAACGCCACGGCGGAAAACAACTGGGGTTATGACTGGCTGCCCAAACTCGATGTACCGGCCTACGACGTGCTGCGCATGTTCGAGATGATGGGCCAGGGCAAAGTCAATGGATATATGTGCCAGGGCTTCAACCCCATCGCCGCGCTGCCGGACAAAAACCGCGTCACTGCGGCACTGGGCAAGCTCAAGTGGCTGGTGGTTATGGACCCCTTGGCCACCGAGACCTCGGAATTCTGGCGCAACGCCGGGCCGTTCAACGATGTCGACACGGCCTCTATCCAGACCGAAGTGATCCGCTTGCCCACTACCTGCTTCGCCGAGGAAGACGGCTCGCTGGTCAACAGCAGCCGCTGGCTGCAATGGCACTGGAAGGGTGCAGACGGCCCGGGCGAGACGCGTACCGACGTGCAGATCATGAGCGAGCTGTTCCTGCGCCTGCGCCAACGTTACCAGGCCGAAGGGGGTGCCTACCCTGACGCAATAATGAATATCAGCTGGCCGTACAAGATCCCTGAAGAGCCCTCCCCGGAGGAGCTGGCCAAGGAGATGAACGGCTGGGCGGTGGCCGATGTCACCGACCCGACTGGCGCGGTGATCAAGGCGGGCCAGCAACTGGCGGGCTTCGGTCAGCTCAAGGACGACGGTAGCACCGCGTCTGGCTGCTGGATCTTCGCCGGTAGCTGGACCGAACAGGGCAACCAGATGGCTCGCCGCGACAACAGCGACCCGTATGGCATGCATCAGGTGCAGAACTGGGCCTGGGCCTGGCCGGCCAACCGCCGCATCCTTTACAACCGTGCCTCCAGCGACCCGCAAGGCAAACCGTGGGACCCGGAGAAAAAGCGCCTGGTATGGTGGAACGGCAAGGCCTGGACCGGCACCGACGTGCCGGACTTCAAAGTCGACTCGCCGCCCGAGGCGGGGATGAACCCCTTCATCATGAACCCCGAAGGCGTGGCGCGTTTCTTCGCCATCGACAAGATGGCCGAAGGCCCGTTCCCCGAGCACTATGAGCCCTTCGAAACACCGATCGGCATCAACCCGCTGCACCCGCAGAACAAGAAGGCCACCAGCAACCCGGCCGGGCGCATCTTCGATTCTGTGTGGGACACCCTCGGCACGCACGATGAGTTCCCTTATGCGGCGACCACCTACCGGCTGACCGAGCACTTCCACTTCTGGAGCAAGCATTGCCGGCTCAACGCCATTGCCCAGCCCGAGCAGTTCGTCGAGATAGGCGAGGTGCTGGCCAACGAGAAAGGCATCAAGGCCGGCGACCGGGTACGGGTGTCGAGCAAGCGTGGGCATATCGATGCGGTGGCGGTGGTGACCAAGCGGATTCGCCCGCTGCAGGTCAACAATCAGACCGTGCACCAGATCGGCATTCCGTTGCACTGGGGCTTCACCGGCGCTACCCGGCATGGCTACCTGACCAATACCTTGGTGCCGTTCCTCGGTGACGGCAACACGCAGACGCCAGAGTCCAAGTCGTTCCTCGTGAAAGTGGAGAAACTCTGATGGCCAGCCAAGACATCATCGCCCGCTCGGCCACCACTACCGTGCCGCCCTCGGTGCGTCAGCAGGAGGAGGTCGCCAAGCTGATCGACACTACCAAGTGCATCGGCTGCAAGGCCTGCCAGGTGGCGTGCTCGGAGTGGAATGAACTGCGTGACGAGGTTGGCCACAACCACGGCACCTACGACAACCCCCTGGACCTCACTGCCGAGACCTGGACACTGATGCGCTTTACCGAGCACGAGCGCGACGACGGCAACCTGGAGTGGCTGATCCGCAAGGACGGCTGCATGCACTGTGCCGACCCAGGTTGCCTGAAGGCCTGCCCGAGCCCGGGTGCGATCATCAAGCACGCCAACGGTATCGTCGATTTCAACCAGGACCACTGCATCGGCTGCGGCTATTGCATCACCGGCTGCCCGTTCAACATCCCGCGCATTTCGCAGAAAGACCACAAGGCGTACAAGTGCACCCTGTGTTCCGATCGCGTGAGCGTGGGGCTGGAGCCGGCGTGTGTGAAAACCTGCCCGACCGGGGCGATCGTGTTCGGCAGCAAGGACGAGATGAAAGTGCATGCAGCCGAGCGCATCGTCGATCTGAAGTCGCGAGGCTACGACAAGGCCGGGCTGTACGACCCGGACGGCGTCGGTGGTACCCACGTGATGTACGTGCTGCACCATGCCGACACGCCGAAGCTGTATGCCGGCCTGCCGGACCAGCCAGTGATCAGCCCGTTGGTGGGGTTGTGGAAGGGCTTCACCAAGCCGCTGGCGCTGTTGGCCATGGGCGCGGCGGTGCTGGCGGGGTTCTTCCACTATGTGCGGATCGGCCCACAGCGTGTCGAGGAGGATGAACACCCGACACCGCCGGACGAAAGCGTGCATCAAGTGGACCCGTCGGTCCATGTCTATGATCCGAAGCAGCCCGGTGGGCAAGGGGAGCAGCGGCCATGAACGACAACAAACCCATCCTGCGCTACAACGCCAACGAGCGTAGCAACCACTGGGTGGTGGCGATCCTGTTCATCCTGGCGGGGCTGTCGGGGCTTGCGCTGTTCCATCCGGCGCTATTCTGGCTCAGCAACCTGTTCGGCGGCGGGCCGTGGACGCGCATTCTGCATCCCTTCATCGGGGTAGCGATGTTCGTGTTTTTCCTCGGCCTGGTATTGCGCTTCTGGCGGGCCAACTTCATCACCGCCAATGACCGCCTGTGGCTGCGCCGGGTGGACCGGGTAATGCGCAACGAGGAGGAGGGCGTACCGCCGATCGGCAAGTACAATGCCGGGCAGAAGCTGCTGTTCTGGACCCTGCTGGTGTGCATGCTGGTATTGCTGGTCAGTGGCGTGGTGATCTGGCGTGCATACTTCAGCCATTGGTTTGGCATCGATGCCATTCGCTTGTCTGCGCTGCTGCATGCGCTGGCGGCCTTCGTGCTGATTCTCAGCATCATCGTGCATATCTACGCCGGCATCTGGATCAAGGGCTCGATCGGCGCCATGCTGCATGGCTGGGTCAGCCGCGCCTGGGCCCGCAAGCATCATGAGTTGTGGTACCGCGAAGTGACCGGCGACAAGACGCCGGGTGATCACGGACGAAAAGAAGGATAAGCGCTTGAGCACCCTACTCGAACCCGGGCAGATCGAAGCGTCGGCAGTCACGCCGCCATTTCTGCACCTGCCTGCCGCCAACCTGTTTGAACTGCGCGCCGCCCGCCTGGAGTATCTGGCCGAGGGCAACGCGCTTGGCGATTACCTGAGGCTGATTGCCCGTTTATGCCGCATCCAGCAGCAGCTTGTGGATAACCCGCCCAGCGGCTTGCCCGTGGCCGAGGAGCGTCAGCGCCTGTGCATGGATCATGGTTTGCCGCCGCTGGCGGCTGACAGCCTGGTGCGTGAAGGGCCGTGGCTGGTCTGGTTGCAGGCACTGCTAGAGCACCTCAGCGGCGAACGCAGTGGCCCGCTGGGTGAGGCGCTGCAGGTGCTACGAGGCAGTGATGACAATCAGCGCAAGGGCTGGGGCATTGCTTTGCTGGCAGGCCAGTACAATGGTGTGCCAGCAGCACTGGTGCCGTTCCTCGGGGCCGCGCTGCAGGCGGCCTGGTCCAGCTGGTTGCTGGCGCTGCCCGCACACCAGCTCGAGCCTGCCGGCAGCCTGGCCCAATGCCCGGCTTGTGGTTCGCCGGCGATGGCCGGGGTGGTGCGCAACCGTGGAAAGCACAACGGTTTACGTTACCTGGCCTGTTCGTTGTGTGCCTGTGAATGGCATGTGGTGCGGGTCAAGTGCGTGTACTGCGAGTCGAGCAAGGACTTGCGTTACACCAGCCTTGAGGATGATCGCCATGCGCCAGGCAAAGCGCCGCTACGCGCGGAATGCTGCCCCGGGTGCGACAGCTACCTGAAGCAGAACTACCTGGAGAACGATGCGGCGGCCGAGCCGCTGGCCGATGACCTGGCCACCCTGGCCCTGGATATACGCCTGGACGGGGAGGGGTTCCATCGCCTGGCGCCCAACCTGATGCTCGCCCCGGGTAGTGGCTGAGGGTCTACACTGAAACACCGACTTGCCTTCGTACCTACAGGTAATTGCGCCAACCTTCCGGATCACGCTGTACTTGTAGGAGCGGGTTCACCCGCGAATGGGCCAGCACAGACAACGGATCAGTCCAAGGTAGTACCGCATGTCCAACAGCCTTGCCAGCGACACCCCACGCCTGCCGTCCATCGATACCCTCCTTCGCCACCCGGCTTGCCTCCCTCTGATCGATCGCCACGGCCGTGACGCCGTGCTGAATACCCTGCGCCAGTTGCTCGATGACCTGCGCGAGCCCGCCCGTAATGGCGAACTCGGCAGCGCCGAACTGGCTCCGGAAATACTCCTTGGCCGCAGCGGCGAACGCCTCGCCCTCCAGCAACGCAGCCAGGTTCGCCGCGTGTTCAATCTCACCGGGACCGTGCTGCACACCAACCTGGGCCGCGCCTTGCTGCCGGATGAAGCCATCGAGGCCATGCAGACCGCCGCTCGTTACCCGCTCAATCTGGAATTTGACCTGGCCACCGGCAAACGTGGCGACCGTGATGACCTGATCGAAGGCCTGATCCGCGAGCTGACCGGCGCCGAAGCCGTCACCGTGGTCAACAACAATGCCGCCGCCGTGCTGCTAGCGCTCAACAGCCTGGGCGCGCGCAAGGAAGGCATCATCTCTCGCGGCGAGCTGATCGAGATCGGTGGTGCTTTCCGTATTCCCGACATCATGGCCCGTGCCGGCGTGAAGCTGCACGAGGTTGGCACTACCAACCGTACTCACGCCCGCGACTACGAGGCCGCCATCGGCCCGCGCACTGGCCTGCTGATGCGGGTGCATTGCAGCAACTACAGCATCCAGGGCTTCACCACCCAGGTACCTACTGCCAAGCTGGCACGTATCGCCCACCAACATGAATTGCCGCTGCTTGAAGACCTGGGCAGCGGTAGCCTGCTCGACCTTACCCGCTGGGGCCTGCCCGCCGAACCTACGGTACGCCAGGCCCTGGCCGATGGTGCCGATATCGTCACTTTCAGTGGCGACAAACTGCTGGGCGGGCCGCAAGCCGGGATTATCGTCGGCCACAAGGACTTGATCACCCGGATCAAAAAAAATCCGCTCAAGCGTGCCTTGCGCGTCGACAAGATCACCCTCGCTGCACTCGAAGCGGTGCTGGCGCTGTACCGCAACCCCGATCGCCTGGCCGAGCGCCTGCCCAGCCTGCGTCTGCTGACCCGCAGCCAGGCCGAAATCCAGGCCCAGGCCGAGCGCCTGGCGCCTGAGCTCCAGGCGCGCCTCGGCGAGCAATGGGCCATCCGTGTAGAGCCTGCGTTGGGCATGATCGGCAGTGGCAGCCAGCCGGTTGCACGCTTGCCCAGTGCCGCGCTGTGCCTGCGCCCGCAAGTGTCCAAGAAGTTGCGCGGGCGCAGCCTGCATGTGCTGGAGCGGGCCCTGCGCGACCTACCGGTGCCGGTGCTGGGCCGCATTGACGACGATGCCCTGTGGCTGGACCTGCGCCAGTTGGATGACGAAGCCCAGTGGCTGGCCCAGTTGCCAGCCCTGCAGCTGGGGCCGGTGCAGTGATCGTTGGCACCGCTGGCCACATCGACCACGGCAAGACCGCACTGCTGCTGGCGCTGACTGGCCAGGCCGGCGACCAGCGGCAAGAAGAGCGCGCCCGCGGCATGACCATCGACCTTGGTTACCGCTATGTGGCGCTGAGCGAAGGCGCGCCGCTGACCGGCTTCATCGATGTGCCGGGCCACGAGCGTTTTATCCACAACATGCTGGCCGGTGCCCATGGCATCGACCTGGTGCTGTTGGTAGTGGCGGCCGACGACGGGGTCATGCCGCAGACCCGTGAGCACCTGGCGATCATCGAGCTGCTGGGCATTCCCCAGGCCTTGGTGGCGATCAGCAAATGCGACCGGGTCGAGCCGTCGCGTCTGGCCGAGGTGCAGATGCAAGTCAGTGAATTGCTGGCGCCTGGGCCGTATGCCGATGCGCGGCAGTTTCCGCTGTCGAGC
This sequence comes from Pseudomonas sp. YQ_6, assembly GCF_043103245.1. NCBI lineage: Bacteria > Pseudomonadati > Pseudomonadota > Gammaproteobacteria > Pseudomonadales > Pseudomonadaceae > Pseudomonas > Pseudomonas sp. YQ_6. The sequence continues at coordinate 29,264 of NZ_JBICJR010000002.1, read as the reverse complement.
ATCAGCGGGGAGGGTGTGGAAGCGTTGCGCCAGGCCCTGCTGGAGGCCGAAGCAGGTACACGGCAACGCAGTGTGCACGGTGGTTTTCGCCTGGCCGTCGACCGTGCCTTTGCGGTTACCGGCGCCGGAGTGGTGGTCACCGGCACGGCACTGGCCGGGCGGGTCAGTGCGGGTGATACGTTGTTGCTGGGCAAGGCCGGCAAGGTGGTGCGCGTGCGTGGCCTGCATGCACAGAACCAGGCCGCGTTGGTGGCAGAAGCAGGCCAACGGGTGGCGCTGAACATCGCTGCCGAGCGCCTGGCCGTGGAGCAGGTGCACCGGGGCGACTGGCTGGTGCCTGAATGGTTGCATGCGCCCAGTGTTCGGGTGGATATCGAGCTGAACCTGTTACCTGACGAGAAGCGTGCTTTCGAACATTTCAGTGCTGTGCATGTGCACCTCGGCACCCAGGATGTAACGGCCCGGGTCGCCTTGCTCGAAGGCGAAAGCCTGGCTGCCGGCCAACGCATGTTTGCCCAGTTGTTGCTCAATGCGCCGTTGCAGGCCGTGCACGGCGACCGCCTGGTGCTGCGCGATCAGCGCGCCCAACGCACACTGGGCGGCGGCAAGGTGCTCGACCCGTTCGCCCCAAGCCGCCAACGCCGCAGCGATACCCGTCTGCAGCAGTTGCAGGTGCTGCGCGATGCAGCGGATCTGGAGCAGGCACTGCCAGCACTGCTCGCCAGTGCACCGGGCGGCATTAGCCCGCAGCGGCTCGAGCGGCAGTTCAACCGCCTGCGGGAAACCTGGCAGTTACCGGACGATGTGCGGGTGGTGGCCACCCGGCAGGGCCAACTCCTGTTCGCCAACGCTCAATGGCAGGCGCTCAAGCAGCAGGTCCTGGAGCAACTTGCGCGCTTTCACGAGCAAGAGCCCGACCAGCTTGGCCCTGACCGTGATCGCTTGCGGCGATTTGTAGCCTTGCCCCTGGAACGGCCGGCTTTCGTCAGTTTGCTGGATGAACTGCTCGACGACAGCGCCATCGCCAGCAGCGGGCCATGGCTGCATCTGCCCGATCACAAGGTACAGTTGAGCGAAGCCGACAGTGCATTGTGGGCACGTCTGCAGCCGAAGTTGATCGCAGGGCAATTTGACCCACCCTGGGTCAGGGCGCTGGCGAGTGAGGAGAACCGTGCCGAAGCCGATGTGCGCCTGTTACTGCGCAAGTTGGCCCGGCTGGGCCTGGTGCATCAGGTGGTGCGCGACCTGTTCTATCCAGAGGCGACGCTACAGCGCATGGCAGCGTTGATGCTGGGGCAGGCCAGCGAAACGACGATAGTGCAGGTTGCCGCGTTTCGCGATATGTTGGGCATCGGTCGCAAGCGCAGTGTGCAGATTCTGGAATACTTCGACCGCATCGGCCTGACCCGGAGGGTGGCCGACCAGCGTCACATCCGCGCCGACAGCGCCCTGGCTCAACAGCACGCCAGGCACTGAGTTCAAGGAAGGCAATCGCGCCCGGTGGCGCGGCCGGGCTTCAAACCCGGTTGGGGACGGCAGCCGTTCCCGGGCAGGTTCGACTCCCGCTGCCTTCCGCCATTTTTTCACCCTTTAGGGCCTCTTCGCGGGTGAACCCGCTCCTACACAGGAAACGCTATCGTCGTAGCGAAGAGGCCCACAAGGGCGCTGATCAAGCCCGCTCGCCACACAAATCCAGGACAAACCAGCGGTCTGCTGCGTCAGCATCCAACCCTGCGCCCAGTAGCGCCATCATCTTGCCCAGCGCCGCTTCACGGGTCATGCCACCGCCACTGACCAGCCCGGCCCCGCGCAAGCGGTTGCCCGCTGCATAGGTGTCGAACACCACCGAGCCTTCCGGGCACTGGCTGATAGCCGCCAGCATCACGCCGCGCTGGCGCGCTGTGCTCAGCACATTCAGCAGCGCCTGGTCATCCGACGGCCCGGTACCGCTGCCGTAGCACTCCAGCAGCAAACACTGCACACCACTGTCGATCAAGGCCTGCAAATGCCCGGCCTGAAGCCCCGGGAACACCGGCACAACCGCCAGGTTGACCGGTTTGCGCGGTTGCTTGTAGCCCAGCTCGGCAGGGATCGTATCGGCCCGCTCAGCGTCACGATGGCGCGGCAGCTCAGCAAAGGCATCGAACGCTTCGCTACGCAGCTTCGACGCCCGGCAGCCATGCAGCAGCTGACCGTGGAAGTACAGTTGCACGCCATCTTCCAGGCCGTGCTCGAACTGGCGCAATGCGCCGCACAGGTTGTCCCAGGCATCGCTGTCCGGGGCACCTGCCGGCAGCATCGAGCCGGTCAGCACTACCGGTGCTGGCAGGCCCAGCAACAGGAACGACAAGGCTGCAGCGCTGTAGGCCATGCTGTCGGTACCGTGCAGCACCAGCACGCCATCGTGGCCCGCTACATCCACCGCCGCGACGATGGCATCGCGCATCGCCAGCCAGTTGTGCTGTTGCATGTTGGCGCTGTCGAGCAGCGGGTTCAGCTCGTGCAGTGTCCATTGCACCTGGGGTGCATTGGCCATCTGGGCAAAGTGTTCACGCATCCGCGCGTCAAAACCACCGGCCGGTGCCAGGCCTTCGGGGGTTTCGAGCATGCCGATGGTGCCACCGGTATAGAGAACGAGAAGATTCTTTACTGCGCGCATGGAAAGCATCCGTAGCGGTGAGCGGACAAAGAAAAGCCGCCCGCGGAAGGGGCGGCTGGGCAGGGGAGGATATCAGCGCTGCGTCTGAACTTGGCCGACTGCTTTGTCAGTGGCTGTTTCCACCTGAGGATTGGCAGGCCAGGCATTGCGGTCCAGGTCCAGGTCGGCAAACTTGGACGAGTCGAACACAGGCTGCTTTACACCGGCCTTGCGCTGCTCGTCATAGTCGCGCATGACTCGCAGGCCGACCTTGAACAGCAGGGCCAGGGCCACCAGGTTGACGAAGGCCAGGCAGGTCATGGTGATGTCGGCGAAGGCGAACACGGTCGACAGGTCTTGCATCGAACCCCACACGACCAGTGCCAGTACCAGGCCACGGAACACCATCAACACTACGCGGTTACGGCTGAGGAACTGCAGGCTGTTCTCGCCGAGGTAGTAGTTGTAGAGGATGCAGGTAAAGACAAACAGCGACAGCGCCACGCTGACGAACACGCGACCCCAGTCACCGACTACGGCGGCCAGCGAGTTCTGGGTCAGGACAATGCCGTCGCCCTCGAAGCCCGGGGTGTAGAAGCCCGAAAGCAGGATCAGCAGTGCGGTGCAGGTGCAGATCAAGAAGGTGTCGAGGAACACGCTGAAAGCCTGGACCACGCCCTGCGCGCCCGGGTGTTTCACCGCGGCCACGGCAGCGACGTTCGGTGCACTGCCCAGGCCTGCTTCGTTGGCGAACACGCCACGTTTCACGCCCATGACGATGGCGCTGCCGAGCAGGCCGGCAAACGCCGGATCGAGGCCGAAGGCGCTCTTGAAGATGGTTTCCAGCATGGCTGGCACGTGTTCGATCTGGGTGCCGATCACGTACAGGGTCACGCCGATGTAGGCCAGGGTCTTGACGGGTACCAGCAGGTCCGACACTGCCGCGATGCGCTTGATACCGCCGATGAAGGTGATGGCCAGCAGCACGGCCAGGACAATACCGGTGTGGCTTGGGTCAAAGGCAAAGGCATTCTGCAGCGAGTGGGTTACGGTGTACGACTGCAGGCCGATGAAGGCGAAGCCGTAGGTGACCAGCAGCAAGATCGAGAACACGATGGCCATGCTCTTGCGCTTCAGCCCGTGCTGAATGTAGTAGGCCGGGCCGCCACGGTACAGGCCGTCGCCATCAGCGCGCTTGTACACCTGGGCCAGGGTGCATTCGAAGAAGCTGCTGGACATGCCCACCAGTGCGGTGACCCACATCCAGAACACGGCACCTGGGCCGCCAAGAGTCACTGCGATACCGACACCGGCGATGTTGCCGGCGCCCACGCGGCCGGCCAGGCTCAGCATCAGGGCCTGGAAGGAGCTCAGCTGGCCTGCCTGGCCACGCAGCGATTCCTTGAACACGCTGAACATATGGGTGAAGTGGCGGAACTGGACGAACCGGGAGCGGATGGTGAAGTAGCTACCCAGCCCTACGATCAGCACGATGAGGAGTTTCCCCGAAAGGAAATCGTTGATTACTTCGAGCATTGGAAAATGACCTCGATTCTTATTCTTCGTGTGGAAAGACCAGCGGACGGCAGGCGCACCGCTATTCGTTGGGGCGCATGGTTGGCTATGACAAGAGTGGTTACAATTTCGCGGATTGCTCTGACTTGATGCGACTTGATGCTACAATGGCGTCATTCGCGTCACCTGGACTCCGTATATGAGCGATCACTTCGCCACAAACCTCAAACTTGCCTGTAGCCACTACCGCTCTATTTCCGAAGTTTGCCGCCAGCTGTCGATCAACCGCGCGCAGTTCAACAAGTACCTGAGCGGGCAAAGCCGTCCGACGGCTTTCAACCTGAAACGTATCGGCGACTTTTTCGGTGTCGAGGATTACGAACTGAACCTGCCCGCCGAGCAGTTCGCCCGTCTGATCGGTGCGCGGGTATCGCCCCAGGCCCAGCAGCCCAGTGACCCGATCAGCGAGTTGTTCCGCCCGTTGCACGAACATGGCGGTAACCTTTCGCGCTATTGCGGTTACTACTTCGAGTACTCCAACTGCATGTCGGTGCCCGGCACGATCCTCGTGTCGCTGGTGCACCTGTGGGAAGAACGCGGCCGTTTTCTGTTCGAGCGCCAGGAACGGCAGGAGCGCTCCAGCGCCACCGATCAGCATGCCGAGGTACGCTGCCGCTACCTGGGGGCGGCGTTCCAGCTGCAGGACCGGATGTTCCTCATCGACTACGAGTCGCTGACATTCAACGAAATGAGCCAGACCATCCTCATCCCCAGCTTCAAAAGCCGCATTACCCGGCTGAATGGCCTGAAGGCCGGCGTATCCAGCGGCGACCGGCGCAACCCGGCCTGTACCCGAGTGGTGTGGGAGTACCTGGGCGAGGAGATCAATCGCATCAATGCGTATCGACAGGTGAAACTCTACCGGCCGGATGATCCGCGCATAGATGACGATGTGCGTGAGCGATTGAGCGTGGCGCCATTGCGCAATGGTCTGTTCGAGATCGAGTAATGCTAAACGCCTTAAGCATTGTCGAGGATGAACGTTGCGACCGTGTCGGCAACCTGGTCCGCTATTGCCGGAGTACTGCGCAAATGTGCCGCGATGCCATGGTCGCAGTCGGTAAGAAACAGGCATTGCAAACGTGACGCTGGAACTGCTCGCATCAAGGCGAGGTTAACTTCTTCAGGAATCGGGCTATAGCGTTCAGTGCCGGCAAGCCACAGGTTGCCCGCGCTGGTGCCGGGGCCTTTGCCGAATCGCTGGGAGTTGAGCCCGTCGTACTCACCGATCACCATCAATACTCTTCCGCGAAACTGGTTGAGGAAGGTATAGCTATCGCTCTCCAGAAAACCGAAAGGCTTGTTGATGGCCGCAGTGAATGCCGGGCCGAACGGCGCCTGGTGGGCATGGTCTGGATAAACTGCGGGGCAGATCAATACGATGCTGTCCACTTGTGGCAACTGCGCTGCGAGCTTAAGCGTAATTGCCGCGCCAAGGCTGTGGCCTATTAGCGTTCGGCATTGAGGCGCGATATGCGCATGGAAACGCTGTGCTTCATCAAGGTTCGTAGCCAGTGACGGCGCCATTGCGCCTGGCTCGCTGGCGAGGCTATGACCTGACAGATTGCCAGTGAGTGAACCAATGCCCGCGGCTTGCAGGCGATAAAGCAGGGGGTTGAGCCGGGTAAAGTCGGAACGCGCGCCCCCCAAAACGAATGCGGGAGCTGCGCGCTCGATATCAGGTACCAGCAATCGCGCCTGTTGCTGGTAGTTTCCAAAGACTTCATTGATGAACAGTTCTTTGCCCGGGGCGGGCTCGTCAAACTGCCACTTCACGCGCTGTGGGGAAGCCTTTTGAATGTGCATGGTGCTCTCTAGAAGAACTGGTTGAGCCATTCGCCGAGCGGGTTGCCGGTATCGAGCAGCAGTTTGAGTGCCATGATGCAGCAGACGCTGACCAGCAGCGGTTTTATGAGGCGAGAGCCGAAGCGAACTGCGCAGCGAGCCCCCAATTGTGCGCCCATAAAGGCGGCGAGCGCCATTGCCAGCGCCAGCGGCCAGATGATCGCCCCGCTGAGAGAAAAGACTGATAATGCGCCCAGGTTACAGGCCGCGTTCAAAAGCTTGCTGGTGCATACGGCTTGAATGAGGTGCTGGCCCAAGAGGACCACGCAGGCCAGCATGAAGAACGAGCCGACTCCAGGGCCGAAGATGCCGTCATAAAAGCCAATGATCGGTGCAGCCGTCACGCAGAATAGGCTAGTCGATACCTTTGCCTTGCGCGCTTGTTCATTCGGCTTTGGACTGAAGGCAAAGTAGGCGGCGATCAGGATCAGCAGTGGTGGTACGCACGCCTGCAAAACGCTTTTGGGGACGTAAGTTATCGACAAGGCCCCCAGCGCCCCACCGATAAACGCCATGACAGCCATGGGACTGCCTCGTCTCCAGTCGATCATGCCTTTGCGGGCGAAGGCGCACGTAGCCGAAACCGTAGCCGAAGCTGCCTGGAACTTGTTAGTGGCAATAGCTGCCAAGGGCTCTACACCGGCAATAAACAACACCGGGAGCGTGATAAGGCCACCGCCGCCGGCGATAGCATCAAAAAAGCCGGCCATCAGTGCAACCAGTGCGAGTAGCAGAACAAACGTCAAGTCGATTTCGATCATGGAGTATTTTCCTGTGCTCAACCACGGACCAGCAGCGGGTCTTCAGCGAGCACCAACGGTACGGCGAAGGGGGAGTATCCGAATTGACGGATAAGCAGGCGCCGGTTGTCCTGGACCTTGTCGCGGCCGTGCAAGGCTCGGCTGTTGTTGATCAACAATGCACTGTCAGGTTGCAGGGCAAACGTCAGCGGTTGTGCAGTGCTCAGTGCTTTTTGAAAGGCGTTGAACGCGCGCGCCGCAGCGCTGCAGGCACGTTCATTCAGACTGAAGCGATAGCTGTTGTATCGAACAGAGAAACCGCCATTGGGCTCGAACTGCAGCATTGAAACTGCTTTGCCAGCACTGCCCTGTCCCTGAGCGAAGCAGTCACTGCGTGTGAAGTCGAAAGACTTTGAAGTCAGCGCAAGTGTGTCCAGGCTACTCAAGCGTTCGATGATTTCCCGGAGTGGGAAGACATTCGTAGGTTCATTGGCTGGGTTCCAGCGCGCAGTGAGAATCAGTGCTGAGGGAGCAGGGGAGTGAGCGTTGCTGGCGTTTGTTGAGCAGTTGTAAGGTGCTTCAGTGTGTGGCCCTAAGCGCAAGCCCGCATGCGAGCTGGTTTCAACCTCCAGGCAGGGATCTTCGTCGGGTCGCGGGACGCGGCCACCGCCCTTGAAGTTGCCGACCAGGCGGACCTGTTTGCCATCGTTGTCGATATCGAAGGCGAAACTGCGGTGGCGTACGAGCTCCAGCAGGAGTTGATTGCGCGAGGCAAGGTATTGGCAGCGAGGGCTTTGCGCCAGGGCGGTAATGTCGGGTAGGTATTCTGGTATTGGCTCGTTGGCACAGTGCATCTGCCTGTACATCAAGGCAGATAGATGGCCTTCACTGAAGCGCAGTAGGAGCGCACGCTGTTCTTCACTCAAGGCTTTTTCGAGTTGATCGGCGAATATACGAGCCTGAAGTGCTACTCCTTTAGCCTCCGGTCCACCCAAATCAGCAAGGGTCTGGCTTGCAAAGGTTATGGCCTGGCTTTGTTCTGGGTAGAAATCCAGGTAGGCAGCTTCCGAATGAGGCATTGAACGTTCCTTGTCGTTTTTGTGTGAAACTCCCTGGCCGGCAAGTGGGGAGTCGACTATTCAATGCAGTTATGCCGTGACGTGGTAGTCAGCCCATTCCTCGTATGTCGTAGGAAATTTCTGTCTGTGGCGGTATTGAGCGGTGAAACTGTGGAATCACGCCCTGTGGCATCGAACGGGTCCGGTGTTGGACTTCCCGGGCAGGAAACCGCAAAATGACTCTTTTTTCTCATCAACCTCTCCGGATCTGCTGACTCTATGCGTATGCGCCTAATGCTGTTGGGTGGTGGCAATGCCCTCGGGCAAGCGCTGATTCGTCTTGGGGCCGAGGAGGACATAGCATTCCTGGCACCGCGCCCGCCCGAGAACGGCTGGGCGCCCTCAAGCCTCACTCAGCTGCTCGATGACCATCGCCCCGACGCCCTGGTCAACCTGGCCTACTACTTCGACTGGTTCCAGGCCGAGTCGGTCAGCGAGCAGCGCCTGGCCCAACAGGAGCGGGCGGTGGAGCGGTTGGCAGAGCTGTGCCAGCACCATCAGATCACCTTGGTGCAGCCATCCAGCTACCGTGTGTTCGATGGTTCGCGGGCCACGGCCTATAGCGAAAAGGACGAGCCAGTGCCGCTGGGCATGCGTGGCCAGGCCCTATGGCGCATCGAGCAGAGCGTGCGTGCGGCCTGCCCGCAGCATGTGTTGCTGCGCTTTGGCTGGTTGCTGGACGAGAGCATTGATGGCGCATTGGGCCGCTTCCTGACCCGTGCCGAGCAACCACAGGAGCTGCTGCTGGCCGATGATCGACGTGGCAACCCGACGCCGGTCGATGATGCCGCCCGAGTGATCCTGTCGGTACTCAAGCAACTTGATTGCAATGCGCCGCTGTGGGGCACCTACCATTACGCCGGCAATGAGGCGACCACGCCGCTGGCGCTGGGCCAGGCAATCCTCGCCGAGGCCGGTCAATACCGTCAGCTGGCCGTTCAGGCCCCCACGCCGCAGGCCCATGCTGCGCGCCCGGATGCCAGCGAAGAGCCACAGCACGCGGTACTGGCCTGCAAGAAAATCCTTCATACCTTCGGTATCAAGCCGCGTGCCTGGCGCGCTGGCTTGCCACCTCTACTGGACCGGTTCTACCGCCATGGCTGACGCCCCCATCCTGATCACCGGCGGTGCCGGCTTCATTGGCTCCCACCTGTGCGATGCGTTGTTGGACAAAGGCTACGCCGTACGCATTCTCGACGACTTCTCCACCGGCCGGCGAAGCAATCTGCAGGTCGATCACCCACGGCTGGAACTGATCGAAGGTGATGTTGCCGATGCAGGGCTGGTCACTCAGGCGGCGGCTGGCTGCCGTGCTGTGGTGCATCTGGCAGCAGTAGCGTCGGTTCAGGCCTCGGTCGAAGACCCGGTGCGCACCCACCAGAGTAACTTCATCGGTACCCTCAACGTTTGCGAAGCCATGCGTGTGCATGGCCTGCGCCGGGTGCTGTTTGCCTCCAGCGCAGCGGTGTACGGCAACAATGGTGAAGGGGAGTCGATTTCCGAAGACACGCCCAAGGCGCCGTTGACCCCTTATGCCGTGGACAAGCTGGCCAGTGAGCAGTACCTGGACTTCTACCGTCGCCAGCATGGTCTGGAGCCGGTGGTGTTTCGCTTCTTCAATATCTTCGGGCCACGGCAGGACCCTTCCTCACCGTATTCCGGGGTGATCAGCATCTTCTGCGAGCGTGCTGTGCAGGGCTTGCCGATTACAGTGTTCGGTGACGGCGAACAGACCCGGGACTTCCTTTATGTGGGCGACCTGGTGCAGGTGATGGTGCAGGCACTGGAGCAGCCGCAGGTCGAGGAAGGTGCGGTGAACATCGGGCTGAACCAGGCGACCTCACTGAACCAGTTGCTGGCCGCGCTGGGGAAGGTTGTGGGGAGCTTGCCAGCGATCAGCTATGCGGCGGCGCGATCGGGTGATATCCGCCATTCGCGAGCAGATAACCAGCGGTTGTTGGCGCGGTTCGAGTTTGTGCAAGTGACGCCGATGGTTGAAGGCCTGGCAAAACTTCTCGGTAAAGGCTGAACCCCTCGGGGCTGCTCAGCAGCCCTGACATCACCCATGCCGCACCCTTCTGCGCTGGCAATCTTCGGGATGTAAAACCCGCCCATCCTGGCCACGGACCTGCAATATCTCAAGCGCCTGCCCCGTCACGCCGTCCACCAGCTCCGAACGCGCTTCACCCGCCTCGAACAGAAACCGCTCCCCCCACTGCCTCAAACCAACCACCACTGGAAACACCGACCGCCCTTTATCGGTCAGCACATACTCTTTGTAGGCACTGCCATCCGACGCCGGCTGTGTCATCAGCAACCCACTTTCCACCAACAGCTTTAGCCGCGAGGTGAGGATGTTCTTCGCCAGCCCCAGGTTCTTCTGAAATTCACTGAAACGCCGTAGGCCGTCGAAGGCATCGCGCAGGATCATCAGCGCCCAACGGTCACCCAGCACCTCCAGAGCCCGGGCCACGGGGCACTGCGCATTTTTTTCATCGAGCATGGGGCAAGCCTGTCTTGTTTATCTGGTTGCAGATTAAAACCACATTTGCTAAATAGCCAGCATGTGGTTTCAAATTAAAACCAGATTCCAGAGGCTTTGCCCGATGACACCTTCGCTGACACGCTGGATAACCCTGTTGCTTGCCACCACCAGCGCAATGGCGGTGGCGACGGTGTACTTCGCTCAACCGCTGCTTGAGTCGATGGCTGCTGGGTTGGGGGTGGCGCAGCAGCAGATTGGCTGGGTAGTCGGCGCGACCCAGGCGGGCTACGCCCTGGGGTTGCTACTGATTGTGCCGCTCGGGGACTTGGTCGACCGTAAACGTCTGTTGCTTGGCCAGTTGCTGTTCGCGGCGCTTGCGCTGGTCGGCGTTGGCATGGCGCCGAACTGGGCAATATTGCTGCTGGCTCTGGCGATCACAGGGTTGATGGCAGTCATGGTGCAGGTGATGGTGGCTCATGCGGCGAGCCTGGCCTCACCTGGCCAGCAAGGGCAGGCGGTAGGCACTGTCACCAGTGGTGTGGTGCTGGGCATTCTGCTGGCACGGCTGGCTTCGGGCGGGCTGGCCGACCTGGCCGGTTGGCGGAGTGTGTACCTGGTCGCCGCAGGGCTGTTGATGTTGCTGGCGCTGGTGCTGTGGCGCAGTCTGCCCGGCGGGCAGCCGATGGGGAGCCGGCCGGGTTACCGGGCGCTGATCGTGGCCCAGTTCAGCCTGTATCGGCACGACAGGTTGCTGCGCCAGCGCGGCGTGTTCGGTGTGTTGATCTTCGCCGCATTCAGCGTGCTGTGGAGTGCCATGGTCATGCCACTCAGCGCTGCGCCGCTGACACTGAGCCATACCGAGATCGGCCTGTTTGGCCTGGCAGGTGTGGCGGGCACGCTGGCGGCTTCGCATGCCGGTCGTCTGGCCGACCTGGGACGGGGTGAGCGTACGACCGGGGTGTCGTTGGCCCTGCTGACGCTATCGTGGCTGCCAACAGCGTTCGTCGAACATTCATTGCTGGCCTTCGTGCTGGGTGTGCTGATGCTGGACTTTGCCGTGCAGGCAGTGCATGTCACCAACCAGAGCCTGTTGCTGGCCGGGCGTGGTGCGATGGCTAGCCGTTTGATCGGCGCCTACATGTGTTGCTATTCGCTGGGCAGCGGTTTGGGGGCGGTGTTGGCGAGCTGGGTGTTTGCACACTGGGGCTGGGTTGCGGTGTGTGGGCTTGGCATGGGCATCAGTGCCGCCGCACTGTGCTACTGGCTATGGCTGCAACGCGCGAGGGCGGCCGAGGCCGCCCTGCAATGTTCAGGTCAGAACTTGTAGCCAAGGCCGACCATGTATACCCAAGGGTCGACGTCGACGTCGACCTTGGTCTTGCTGTAGCCAAGGGCGGTCGGGCCGTTGACGCTGGCCTTGGTGTCGATGTCGACGTACCAGACCGAGGCGTTTACCAGCAGGTTGTCGGTCAGCATGTAGTCCATGCCCAGTTGGCCGGCGATACCTACCGAATCCTGCAGCTTGAGGTTGCTGAAGCCTTGTTGCTTGCGTGCGCTGCTCAAATCTTCGTCAAAGAACAGGGTGTAGTTGATACCGACGCCAGCGTACGGCTGGAAGCGCGAATTCGGTTCCATTGGGTAGTACTGCAGCGACAGCGTCGGTGGCAGTTGCTTGATGTCTGCCAGCTTGCCGTCCAGCCCGCCGCCCAGACCTTTTACGCCGACGGTGTGCTTGAACGGGGTAGCTGCCAGCAGCTCCAGGCCGATGTGGTCGGTGAGCATGTAGGCAAAGGTCAGGCCCAACTGGGTATCGCTGTCCAGGGTCGCCTTGGTGCCAGACACCTTGTTACCGTCAAACTTGAGGTCGCCGCTGCTCTCGTTCGGGGCGGTGGTGATGGCGCCTGCGCGCAGGATCATGTCCCCCGCCTGATAGGCGTGGGCGGCAGGGGCGGCGAGCGCAAGGGCCACAAGCGAGGCACCCAGCAAGGACTTGTTCATGGAAGCTCCCAAAGGACGTTATTAATCGAGTAGTCCAATGGTACGGAGCTGGTTAAACAGAAAGTTTGACCCAGCTCAAAGAAGCGTCTTCACGAATTCGAAACAGTTCTCATCTCAGCTCATAAGCGTAGATTTTCTCGGCTTCCATCTGGTAGCCGGCGTCGGCCAACTCGCTACTGGAAGCTCTAACCTGCATCTTTCCCTCGATCCAGTAGGGCTGGTAGAGGTCTTCGATGCGCACGCCCATCTCGCTGAAAATGTGCACGATCTGGTTCGGCGGTGGCGGCGGCACGTGGATGCACGCGCCATAGTAAGGGACCAGCAGGAATTCGGTGGTGCGGCCTTCTTCGCTGACCTCCAGTGGCACGATGTAGCCGGGTAGTTTGACCTGTTGGCCGTCGAGGCTTTTTACCACCGGCGCGTCGGGCGCCTGTTGGCGCGCGGGTGGGGCGGATTCGGCAGACAGGGCGTTGCTGAGCTGTGACATGTCGTGCAGCGGGGTGAGTTGCGGCGGGATGACCGGGGCACCTTCGGGGATCAGGGCGGGCCAGTCCAGCTCCTTGGGTTCGGCGGCCCATAGAGGCATCGCTACCAGCAACAGCAGGGCCAGCAGCATGTGCATTGCCGGCCTCTTCGCGGGCATGCCCGCTCCCACAGGTACTGCACAAGCTCCGAAGCCTGCGGGGCTCCCTGTGGGAGCGGGCGTGCCCGCGAAGCAGGCGGTGAGGTGTTTGATCATTACGCGCACTCAGAGGTGTATGGACAGGCCGTCGGCCAGCGATTGCCGGTAAGCCCGCCACGCCGGCACGCTGCCCATCAGCACCGCGGCCCCCAGGATGATAGCCAGCAAGGTCCATTCATGGGGACTCGGCAGAGCCAGTGGTAAATACAAACCATAGTTGGCCTGCACGTACCCCTGTGCCAGGGCGATACCCGCATATAGCAAGCCAAGCCCGGCCACGATCCCGACCGAGGCCAGTGACAGTGCTTCCAGTACCAGCAACCCCGCAATATGCCAAGGCCGGGCCCCGACCGAACGCAAGATCGCCATCTCCCGGCGGCGTTCGTTGAGGCTGGTGAGAATCGCCGTGAGCATGCCGATCAAACCGGTCAGCACCACGAATAGCGACACTACGAACAATGCCTGTTCTGCAGTGCCCATCAGGCTCCACAGCTCCTGCAGGGCGACCCCTGGCAGGATCGCCAGCAGCGGCTCGCTGCGGTACTCGTTGATCTCTCGCTGCAAACTGAAGGTTGCGATCTTGCTGTTCAGACCAAGCATGAACGCAGTGATGGCGGCAGGTTGCAGGTCCATCGTACGGGCCTGTTCGGCGCTGATGCGCCCGGCGCCACGGGCGGGTACGCCGTTGTGCCAGTCGATATGGATCGCCTCCATGCCGCCCAGGCTGATATGCAAGGTGCGGTCGACGGGGGTGCCGGTGCGCTTGAGTACGCCGACCACGGTAAACGGCTTGTCGTCATGCTTGACCAGACTGATTGCGGCCACGCCGTGGGCCAGCACCAACTTGTCACCCAGCTTGTAGTGCAATGCCTCGGCCACTTCGGCGCCGAGCACTACCTCGAACGGGTCGTTGGCAAACTCACGCCCTTGGCTCAGTTGCAGAGGCTGGCGGCGGCCGTACTGGTAATGGCTGAAGTAATCTGTGGTGGTGCCCATCACTCTGTAGCCACGGTGCGAGTCGCCCAGCGAGATCGGGATTGCCCACTTCACCCGTGGGTCCTGTGCATAGTGCTGGAAGCTGTCCCAGCGGATGTTATTGGTCGCATTGCCAATGCGGAACACCGAGTACAGCAGCAGGTTCACCGAGCCGGAGCGTGCGCCGACGATCAGATCGGTTCCGCTGATGGTGCTGGCGAAGCTGGCACGGGCTTCGGTACGGACCCGCTCAACAGCCAGCAGCAGGCACACCGACAGGGCAATGGCAAAGGCGGTCAGAAACGCAGTGAAGCGGCGGTTGGCCAGGCTGGCCAAGGCAAGGCGGAGCAGGTACATCAGGCCTCCCGGGGCTTGGCGGCGCGGTTCAGTTCGGCAAGCGACAGGTGGCGGTCGAACAGCGGTGCCAGGCTCTGGTCGTGGCTGACGAACAACAGGCTGGCACCGGCGGCCCGGCACTCATCGAACAGCAGGCGGATGAACGCTTCGCGGGTGTCTGCATCCAGTGCCGAGGTCGGTTCGTCGGCAATCACCAGTTCAGGCTGGCCGATCAGTGCGCGGGCGGCGGCGACCCGCTGCTGCTGGCCGATCGACAGGCTGTCGGCGCGGCGGGCGAGCATGGCAGGGTCGCCCAGGCCCAGGTGGGTCAGCAGCGTGCTGGCCGCCTGGTCAACACTGCCATGGCGCTGCTCGGCGCGCGCCTTGCGGCTGCGCGAGAAGCGGCAGGGCAGTTCGACGTTTTCACGTACCGAGAGGAACGGCAGCAGGTTGAACTGCTGGAAGATATACCCTGTGTGATCGACCCGAAAGCGGTCGCGGGCGCCCTGGCTCAGGCTGCCGAGGTCCTGACCGAGCAACTGGATGCGGCCCTGGACCGGCACGTTCACCCCGCCCAGCAGGCCCAGCAAGGTCGTCTTGCCACTGCCGCTAGGGCCCTTGAGGAACAATGCTTCACCAGCGTCCAGGCGCAATGCCGGAATATCCAGCAGCGGCGGGTGACCTGGCCAGGCGAACACCAGGTCATGCAGATCGATCAACGGCTGGTTCATTCAGAAGGCGACCGCTGCCTTGGCCGGCGTGGTTTCCACGCCTTTCTGGCCATTGGGGCCGATCAGTTGCACGTTGATTTTCTGGGTGGCGGGGAAGGCCTTGAACAGCGGCGCCAGGTCCAGCTCTGTCAGTTTGTCGGGGTTGGCGCAAGTCAGCTGATAATGGGCGCCGATGTCGCTGTGCTGATGGCCGTGCTCGTCACCCTCGTCGTCGGCCTTGGAGGCGTCACCGAAGAGAGGGCTTTCCAGTGCCTGCTGGTCTTCCTTGCAGCCTGCGGCGGCGGAAAGGCCGAACAGCTTCAGTGGTTGTTCAAGTTGCTGGCGCACGGCGGCGACTTTGGCCTTGTCGGCATCGCTGCTGGCGGCATGCTCGAAGCCGACCAGGTTCATTGCCGGGCTGTCCAGTTCCAGTTCCAAGGTATTGCCATCGAGCACTGCGTTGAGCTTGGCTACGCCATGCTCGTGGGCGCCGAGGGAGCCGTGGGCATGATCATGGTCATGGTCATGGTCATCGTGAGCATGGGCCACGGCCAGTGGCAGCAAAGCGAAGGGCAGGGCGAGCAGCAGGCGGCGCATGGACGACTCCGGAGCGGGCTGAAAGATCGAGTTATGTTATAACAACTTCTCGGCGTGCCGCCAGCCTGTGTGGCGCATGTTTCATGTTGCGGTAGCATGGCTGCATTGACTTGGGCTCAAGGAATGCATCATGAGAATTCGTGGACAGATTGGTGACTGGCCGGTGGACCTGACCATCGAGCTGACGCCTGAAGAGTGGGCGCAACTGGGGCGGCAGACCGAGGTGCCGATGGTAGCCCAGGCGGCCGCGACAGCTGCGGTGGTCGCGCCGCGCCAAGATGACGGTCAGTGGGCTGCGGCGCGTGATGTGTTGCGTCTGGCAGGACAGATGAGCGGGCCGGAATTGCTGGACCGGCTGGAAGGGTTGGCGGGGAGTACGGCGGCGGGTAAACGGTTGCTGGTGCGCTTGCGGCACAGCAGTGAGGTAAAGGTAGAAAGTGGCGTGGATGCGCCGATGTATCACTGGGTGGGGTGAGTGCTGTTTTCGCTGTTGGAGCCAAGCCTGCGCGCTCGCCTGTAGGAGCGGTTTTACCCGCGAACACCGGCAGAGCCGGTGCCCTCCACCGTGTTGCTTCCTTCGCGGGCATGCCCGCTCCCACAGGTCCAGCGTAGGTTTCAAGGTCACTCGGTACCTGCAGAAGCACCCGTCTTGCTCAAAATCTGAAAAGCCTGCGTGCTCGCCTGTAGGAGCGGGTTTACCCGCGAACACCGGCAGAGCCGGTGCCATCCACTGTGTCGGTTTCTTCGCGGGCATGCCCGCTCCAACAGGTCCAGCGCAGGCTTCAAGGTCACTCAGAACATCGCCGCCGACAGCTTGCGACGATAAACACCAACCAGCGGGTGATCGCCACCCAGCAACTCGAACACCTGCAACAGCGCCTTCTGCGGCAGCCCGTTCTCGTAGCCACGGTTACGCTGGAACAGCTTCAGCAGCCCCTCCAGTGCCGCCTCATACTGCTGGCGCGCCAGTTGCTGAATGCTCAGCTGATAAGCCGCCTCGTCGTCTTGCGGATTCTGCGCCAGACGGCTTTTAAGGTCAGCCACTTCCGGCAGGCTGGCAGCCTGGCGCAGGAAGGTCAGCTGGGCCTTGGCACCGGCCAGTGCAGCTTTGTGTTCGTCAGTCTTGACCGCATCCAGCACCACTTGCGCTTCGCCCAGCTCGCCACGCTCGGCCAGGCAGCGGGCATACAGGATCAGCGCCTCGACATTGCTGTTGTCCTCACCCAGTAGCGCCTGCAACAGCGCTTCGGTTTCGGCAAAACGGCTTTCGGCAAACAGCGCCTTTGCCTGCTCCAGTGGCGCGGCGGTGGGCGCGGCTGGCATTTGTACATGCGGCTCGAGCATGGCGCGGATCGCCGACTCCGGTTGCGCCCCGGCAAAACCGTCCACCGGCTGACCGTCCTTGAACAGCACCACTGTCGGCAGGCTACGGATGCCGAACTGGGCAACCACCTGTTGCTCGACATCGCAGTTGATCTTGGCCAGCAGCAGTTCGCCCTGGTAACCCTCGGCAATCTTTGCCAGCAATGGCATCAGCGCCTTGCACGGCGCGCACCACTCGGCCCAGAAGTCCACCAGCACCGGCTTGTGGAAGGAGTTCTCGATCACCAGTTGCTGGAAGTTGGTATCGGTGGCGTCGAAAATGTAAGGCGTGTCTTGGGTCATCGCGACTCTCGCAAACTCGTGTATGGCTCCACTATAAGGTGTCGCGGCTGGCGTGGTACAGGCTGACCCGGCGGAATTCGTGTGGCTCGGCCAGGTCCGGCAGGGTCAGTGCTTCGAGCACGCCCAATTGCTGGTACAACGGGTGGCGAAAGTCGCGTACCCGCGAGTCGGCCACCAAGGCCTGCCGACCGCGGCTCAGGAAGGCATCCAGCAGCGGCAGGTTGGCGCGGTCGTACAGCACATCGGCAACCAGGATCAGGTCGAAGCGGTCTTCCTCGGCAAAGAAATCGCTGCTGTAGCTTAATGTCACCCCGTTCAGTGCTGCATTCGCACGGCAGGCATCGAGGGCCAGCGGGTCGAGGTCGCAAGCCACCACTTCCCGTGCACCGGCGCGTGCAGCAGCAATGCCGGCGATACCAGAGCCGGCGCCAAAGTCCAGCACGCGCTTGCCTGCCACCCATTCCGGGCGTTCAGCCAGGTAGCGGGCCATTGCCAGCCCACTGGCCCAGCAGAAGCTCCAATAGGGAGGCTCTTCAAGAATGCGCCGGGTTTCTTCGCTGCTGAAGGCGCGATCCATATTCTGGTCGTCGATCAGCCATAGCTTCAGGTCACAGTCGGGCAGTTCGCTGACGATCAGGCGCGCTTCGCCGATCAGGCCGCTGAGGGCTTGTTGCAGGGCCAGCGGCATCACTTAAGGCGCCTTCTCGAAACGCAACGGGCCGGTGGCCTGGGTTTGTGCCTGGGTAATGCGCACCGGGGGCAGGTGCATGATCAGCTGGCCGGAGTTGCTGGCGCGGCCACGCAGTTCGACCCGGGCACCGGGCGGGAAGGCTTCGGGGTTGAAACGCAGGTGGTAGGGCAGCGCCTGGCCGGTGCCGGTCAGGTTGCTGCTGGCCAGCAGGCGCTGCGGGCGGTCGCGTTCGTCGATCACCAGCAAGGCCAGTTCCACCTCGGCACCCGCCGGGATTTCCAGCAAGGTGCCGCTCAGCTCGCGCTGGTAGGCCGGCAGCGGGCCCAGTACTTCGGCCTTGGCCGAGGGGGCGGGCGCGGGCACCGGGTTGTCGGTCTTTGGCCTGTTGCTGCCGCAGGCGGCAAGCAGAGCGGCGCAGCACAGCACGACGAGCGCTCGGTAGTGCATGGGGGAGTCCTTCACGGGCATATTTCCCATGGATGTTAACCCCTTTGGCTTGTCTTGCCAGTGCAATGCGCTACCATGGCCCTCCCTTTTTTTGTTGCCTGCCACCATGCACTGTCCCTTTTGCGGTGCCAACGACACCAAGGTCATCGACTCTCGCCTCGTCGCCGAGGGCGAGCAGGTGCGCCGCCGCCGTGAATGCGTGGCCTGCGGCGAGCGCTTCACCACCTTCGAAACCGCCGAGCTGGTGCTGCCCCGGCTGATCAAGCAGGACGGCACGCGCCAGCCCTTCGACGAAGAAAAGCTGCGCGCCGGCATGCAACGGGCCCTGGAAAAGCGTCCGGTCAGCGTCGAGCGCCTGGAAGCTGCGCTGGCGCACATCAAGAGCCGGCTGCGTGCCACGGGCGAGCGCGAAGTCAAATCGCTGGTGGTCGGTGAAATGGTCATGGCCGAGTTGCGCAAACTCGATGAAGTGGCCTATATCCGCTTTGCCTCGGTGTACCGGCGCTTCCAGGACCTCGACGAGTTCCGCGAAGAAATCGACCGCCTGGCCCGTGAGCCAGCTAAAGAGTGAACATGCCCAGCCAAGCTGCCATCCTTGACGCCCACTACATGGCCCGTGCGCTGGAGCTGGCGCGTAAAGGCCTGTACACCACCCACCCGAACCCGCGCGTAGGCTGCGTGATCGTGCGCGATGGCGAAGTGGTTGGCGAAGGCTGGCACGTGCGCGCCGGCGAGCCCCATGCCGAAGTGCATGCCCTGCGCCAGGCCGGTGAACTTGCCCGCGGTGCTTGTGCCTACGTCACCCTGGAGCCATGCAGCCACCATGGCCGTACGCCGCCGTGTGCCGAAGCGCTGGTCAAGGCCGGCGTGGCGCGTGTAGTAGCAGCCATGCAGGACCCTAACCCGCAAGTGGCGGGGCAGGGCCTGCGGCGCCTGGCCGAAGCCGGAATCGAAGTGGCCAGCGGGGTGCTCGAAGCCGAGGCCCGCGCCCTCAACCCAGGCTTCCTCAAGCGCATGGAGCACGGCCTGCCGTTCGTTCGCGCCAAGCTGGCCATGAGCCTGGACGGCCGCACCGCCATGGCCAGTGGTGAGAGCCAGTGGATCACCGGCCCGGCCGCCCGCTCAGCCGTGCAGCGCTTGCGCGCCCGCTCCAGCGTGGTGCTGACCAGCGCCGCCAGCGTGCTGGCAGACAACGCACGCATGACAGTGCGTGGTGCCGAGCTGGGCCTGGATGCCGAAACTACTGCCCTGGCTCTTAGCCGCACACCCTTGCGCGTGCTGGTCGATGGCCGTCTGCGCCTGTCACTGGCGTCGCCGTTCTTCCAGGCTGGCCCGGCTCTGGTGGTGACTGCTGTCGCAGATGACCCGCGCTATGCCGCTGCCGGCCACGAATTGCTCAGCTTGCCGGGCGACAATGGCCAGGTCGACCTGGGGGCGCTGCTCCACGCCCTGGCCGCCCGCGGCGTCAACGAAATCCTGTTGGAAGCCGGTGCCGGCCTGGTTGGCGCCTTCGCACGGCAAGGTCTGGTCGATGAGTATCAGCTGTTCGTCGCTGGCACCTTCCTCGGCTCTCAGGCCCGGCCGCTGCTGGACTGGCCGATGGACAAGATGAGCGAAGCACCACGGCTGAAAATTACCGAAATGCGCGCAGTGGGCGATGACTGGCGGGTCACGGCCATCCCCCTGCCAGCGCCCGGCGTATAATGCCGGGCTTGCCCCGTGCAAACCGTTTTTGAGGAAGACCCCATGTTCACCGGCATCATCGAATCCATCGGCACCATCCGCAGCCTGACTCCCAAGGGTGGTGACGTGCGCGTCTACGTAGAAACCGGCAAGCTCGACCTGGGGGACGTCAAGCTCGGCGACAGCATCGCGGTCAACGGTGTATGCCTCACGGCCGTAGAACTGCCGGGCGACGGCTTCTGGGCCGATGTCAGCGTCGAAACCCTCAAGCGCACCGCCTTCATCGACCTCAAGAGCGGCAGCAAGGTCAACCTGGAAAAAGCCCTGACCCCCACCACCCGCCTGGGCGGGCACCTGGTCAGCGGCCACGTCGACGGGGTTGGCGAAATCATTTCGCGCAGCGATAGCGCCCGCGCCATCCAGTTCCGCGTGCGTGCACCGAAGGAACTGGCCAAGTACATCGCCCACAAGGGTTCGATCACCGTCGACGGCACCAGCCTCACGGTCAATGAGGTCAATGGCGCCGAATTCGAGCTGACCATTGTCCCGCACACTCTGTCCGAAACCATCATGGCCGATTACCGTGCAGGGCGTCGGGTTAACCTTGAGGTCGACCTGCTGGCCCGTTACCTGGAGCGCTTGCTACTGGGTGACAAGGCCGCCGAGCCGAGCAAGGGCAGTGGCATTACCGAAAGCTTCCTGGCCGCCAATGGCTTCTTGAAATCCTGATTGAGAAGGGGGTGCCGCGTGGCGCTCAACAGCATCGAAGAACTGGTCGAAGACATCCGCCAGGGCAAAATGGTCATCCTGATGGATGACGAAGACCGCGAGAACGAAGGCGACATCATCATGGCGGCCGAATGCTGCCAGCCGGAGCACATCAACTTCATGGCCAAGCACGCCCGTGGCCTGATCTGCATGCCGATGACCCGCGAACGTTGCGAAACGCTGAAGCTGCCGTTGATGGCGCCGCGCAACGGCTCGGGCTTCGGCACCAAGTTCACCGTGTCGATCGAGGCCGCCGAGGGCGTCACCACCGGTATTTCCGCCGCCGACCGCGCACGCACTGTGCAGGCTGCCGCTGCCAAGGACGCCAAGGCCGAAGACATTGTCAGCCCTGGTCACATCTTCCCGCTGATGGCCCAGCCAGGCGGTACGCTGGCGCGTGCCGGCCACACCGAAGCCGCCTGTGACCTGGCGCGCATGGCCGGTTTCGAGCCAAGCGGCGTGATCTGCGAAGTGATGAACGACGACGGCACCATGTCGCGCCGCGCCGAGCTGGAAGTGTTCGCCGCCGAGCACGGCCTGAAGATCGGCACCATTGCCGACCTGATCCACTACCGCATGATCCACGAGCGCACCGTGCAGCGTGTTTCCGAGCAATCGGTGGAGAGCGAGCTGGGTGAGTTCAACCTGGTCACCTACCGTGACGCGGTCGAAGGCGACGTGCACATGGCCTTGACCCTGGGCAAGATCTGCGCCGAAGAGCCGACCTTGGTACGGGTACACAATATGGACCCACTGCGTGACCTGCTGCTGGTCAAGCAGCCCGGCCGCTGGAGCCTGCGCGCGGCCATGGCCGCAGTGGCCGAGGCCGGCAGTGGCGTGGTGTTGCTGCTGGGGCACCCGCTGGACGGCGACGTGCTGCTGGCGCACATCCGCGAAAGCGCTGGCGATGCACCGGCCAAAGCACCGACTACCTACAGCACTGTGGGTGCCGGTTCGCAGATCCTGCGTGACCTCGGTGTGCGCAAGATGCGCCTGATGAGTTCGCCGATGAAGTTCAACGCGATATCCGGATTCGATCTGGAAGTTGTAGAATACGTGCCCTCCGAGTGACTTGAGGCGGCATTGACGCCCTCTGCTCGAGTCCAGACCCCTGTCGAGGCCGCTTGTATGCGGCCTCGCTCTTGAAGATGAGAATATCGGAATGACCCTGAAGACCATCGAAGGTACCTTCATCGCCCCCAAAGGTCGCTATGCTTTGGTGGTTGGCCGCTTCAACAGCTTCGTTGTCGAAAGCCTGGTAAGCGGTGCCGTTGATGCCCTGGTACGCCACGGTGTCAGCGAAAGCGACATCACCATCATCCGTGCCCCGGGTGCATTCGAGATCCCGCTGGTGGCACAGAAGGTCGCCCAGCAAGGCGCCTACGACGCGATCATCGCCCTGGGCGCCGTGATCCGTGGCGGTACCCCGCACTTCGAATACGTGGCGGGCGAATGCACCAAGGGCCTGGCCCAGGTGTCCATGGAGTTCGGTGTTCCGGTGGCCTTCGGCGTACTGACCGTCGACTCCATCGAGCAAGCCATCGAGCGTTCTGGCACCAAAGCCGGCAACAAAGGTGCTGAAGCTGCCCTGTCCGCACTGGAAATGGTCAGCCTGCTGGCGCAGTTGGAGGCCAAGTGATTAGCGACGAAAGCGATCGTTTCAACCCGCGCGATCCAAAACCTGCGGATGCCGGCAAGCCCTCCAAGAGCGCCAAGCGCCGCGAAGCCCGCAAGCTCGCGACCCAGGCCCTCTACCAGTGGCACATGGCCCAGCATTCGCTGAACGAGATCGAAGCGCAGTTCCGGGTGGATAACGATTTCACCGATGTCGACGGTGCCTATTTCCGCGAGATCCTGCATGGGGTCCCGGCAATCAAGGGCGAAATCGACAAAGCGCTGGTGCCTTGCATGACCATCGCACTGGAAGAGCTCGACCCGGTCGAGCTGGCCGTGCTGCGCCTGTCCACCTGGGAGCTGATCAAACGCGTCGACGTGCCTTACCGCGTCGTGATCAACGAAGGTGTGGAACTGGCCAAGGTTTTCGGTGCCACTGACGGCCACAAGTTCGTCAACGGCGTACTGGACAAGCTCGCACCTGCGCTGCGTGAAGCAGAAGTCAAGGCGAACAAGCGCTGATCCTGGCGCTGCCTGGCCATGGGTGAGTTCGAGCTGATCAACCATTACTTCGCCGCAGCGCCCTGTGCGCAGGGCGGCGAGGGCGTGGCGCTGGGTATCGGCGACGACTGCGCCCTGCTGGACCTTCCCCCCGGTGAGCAACTGGCGGTGTCGACCGACACCCTGGTCGCCGGGGTGCACTTTCCTGCTGTCTGCGATCCGTTGCTGCTTGGCCAGCGTTCGTTGGCTGTGGCTGCCAGTGATCTGGCAGCCATGGGCGCGACTGCAATCGGCTTCACCCTCGCATTGACCCTGCCTGACGTTGGCTCTGACTGGCTGGCGGCCTATGCCGACGGCCTTGGTCGCATGGCCCACCGTTGCCGCATGAGCCTGATCGGTGGTGACACGACGCGCGGCCCCTTGAGTATCACCGTAACCGTGTTCGGCCGCGTGCCGGCTGGCCAAGCCTTGCGCCGCAGCGGTGCAAGGCCGGGTGATCTGTTGTGTGTCGGTGGTTCGCTGGGCAAGGCCGCCGGTGCCTTGCCGCTGGTGCTGGGTGAGCGCGAGGCGCCTGCCGCGCAGGCCGAGCCGCTGCTGGCTCATTACTGGTCACCGATGCCGCAGCTTACTCTCGGGGCTCTGCTGCGTGGCAAGGCCACTGCGGCCCTGGACATTTCCGATGGCCTGCTCGCTGATTGCGGGCATATCGCCAAGGCATCCGGCGTGGCGCTGGAGGTGAACCTGGCGCAGGTGCCAGTGTCTCCTGCCTTAGAGGCATTCCTCGGCCGCGAAGCGGCGTTGCAGGCAGCACTCACCGGTGGCGACGACTATGTACTGGCCTTCACCTTGCCGCCCGAAGCGCTGGCGCCCTTGGCTGGCCTCGGTTGCATCGAGGTACATATCATTGGTCGTGTGCTCGAAGGGCAGGGTGTGACCTTGCGCGACTCACAGGGCCAGGACATAACCCCCGTCCAGCGGGGCTATCAACACTTTAGGGAGAGACCGTGACCGATCACCCCAACCAGGTGCCTGCGGAGTTCGTTCCGCCTTCGGTCTGGCGCAACCCGTGGCACTTCATCGCCTTTGGCTTCGGTTCCGGCACTCTGCCCAAGGCCCCGGGTACCTGGGGCTCGCTGGTCGCCATACCGTTCATCCCCCTGTGGCAGTTGCTGCCCGACTGGGGCTACTGGTTGTTGCTCGGCGTGAGCATGCTGTTTGGCTTCTGGTTGTGCGGCAAAGTTGCCAATGATTTACGCGTACACGACCATGAAGGCATTGTCTGGGACGAGATTGTCGGCATGTGGATCACCCTCTGGCTGGTGCCGGAGGGCTGGCAGTGGCTGTTGGCAGGGTTCCTGATGTTCCGCTTCTTCGACATCCTCAAGCCGTGGCCGATTCGCTGGATCGATCGCCATGTGCACGGGGGCGTCGGCATCATGCTCGACGATATCCTGGCCGGCGTGTTTGCCTGGCTGGGCATGCAGGTTCTGGTGTGGGCGGTTGCCTGAAACAGGGAGTGCGTGAATGACCATAAGGACTGTACTGCTGGCAATGCTGCTGAGTATTGCCCCGTGGGTGACGGCTGCCGAGGGCATACCGAAACAGATCCATCTGGTTAGCGAGGAGTGGCTCGACTACACCAACGCCGACGGTACCGGGGTAGCCTGGGATGTGCTGCGCAAAGTGTTCGAGCCGGCCGGTGTCGAGGTAATTACCCAGAGCGCGCCCTACAGCCGGGCGGTTGGCCTGGTCAAACGCGGCGAGGCTGATGCCTGGGTAGGCTCGTACAAGGAAGAGAACGACGACAACCTGTACCCGCGCTGGCACTTCGATATGGACCATATCTATGCCCTGGGGCTGGCCAGCAAACCTGTGCCTACCCTGGAGACCATCGGCAAGTACCGGTTGGCCTGGGTGCGTGGTTATGATTACGGCAGCTACTTGCCCAATGTGCGCGAATTCCGCGAAATCCAGCGTCGCGAGGGCATTCTGCCGATGCTCGAGCATGACCGGGTGGATTACTACATCGACGCACTGACCGAGGTCGACTATGTGCTCGGGCAAACCTCTCAGCCAGAGCGTTTCCGCCGTACCCATGTGGCCGAGTTGCCGTTGTACCTGGCCTTTGCCCGTAACGACCAGGCCAAGGCTCTGTGCGAGCTGTTCGACAAGCGTATGAAGGAGCTGATACGTAGCGGCGAACTGAAGCCGATTTTCGAGCACTGGACACAGCCCTATCCGTTCAGCACGGATAGTCACCCGCACTAAAGCTGTATACACCAAGGTCTGTCGCGGCCCTCTGGGGCAGCGGGCTTGGGTTTGAGCGATGGCTTTTAATAATTATCGAACTTTTCGATCTTAAGCCACTGTATACAGCCAGCCCACATTCCCCAACCTGCTGATACAATCGGCCCACGAGAAATTTCCTACTTACTCCAGGAGCACAACGTGCCCGTCGTCTTTGTTGCCGCCTCTAAACTCCCGACGCCCTTCGCGACCTTCACCATGCATGGCTTTCTCGACGAAGCCACAGGCCGTGAGCATGTGGTGCTCAGCCTGGGTGATATCGCGGACGGCCAGCCGGTATTGGGGCGCCTGCATTCCGAGTGTCTGACCGGCGATGCACTGTTCAGCCAACGTTGCGACTGCGGCTCGCAGCTGGAAGCCGCGCTGCAGGCCATCGCCCGCGAAGGGCGTGGGGTGCTGCTGTACCTGCGTCAGGAAGGCCGTGGCATCGGCTTGCTGAACAAGATCCGCGCCTACGAGCTGCAGGATGGCGGCGCCGACACCGTCGAAGCCAACGAGCGCCTGGGCTTCGCTGCCGACCAGCGTGACTACGCCATATGCCTGCCGATGCTCGAGCACCTGGGCGTCAAGTCGCTGCGCCTGATGACCAACAATCCGCGCAAGGTCAAAGCCCTGACCGACATGAACATCGTGGTTGCCGAGCGTGTGCCGCTGCACACCGGGCATAACCCGCACAACCGCTACTACCTGGCGACCAAGGCCGGCAAGTTGGGCCACATGCTGGGCAACGAACACCAGGGCGAGGTGCCCCAGGCGTGACCCGCGCCGAGGTCAAGCGGCGGCTGGCGCTGGCCTGGTGGCAGTACCTGGCGGTGGGCCTGGTGCCGCTGCCAGTCATGGCTTGGGCCTTTGGGGGCGGTGATGCACTGATCCCGGTGTTGGCCATGCCACTGTTCATCGCCGGTGCGGCCACCATGTTCCTCAGCCTGCCGCGCTTCGGTGCCTACAAGCGCGCACTTATTGCCACCTCAAAGGTGCTCGGTACGGGCGAAGAAGCCACTGCCTGGATCGAACTGGCGCGGGTGCGGCGCATGGCCATGCTGTATGCCTGCTTCCCGGCTTGGGTCGCCGCATTGTCGGTGCTGGTCGGCCTGGAGGCAGTGCCGCAGATCCTCCTCGCATTGTCTACCGTCGTAGTGCTGTACCTCTATCGCATTCCGCGCCAGCTGGGCTGATGCGACTGCTACCTGGCCTGCTGGCGTTGTTAGCCTGCACCGTACTGGCTGCAGAACCGCTACGTGTCGTCAGTCTGGCCCCCTCGATGAGCGAGATCATGCTTGAACTGCAGGCCGACGACCTGCTGGTGGGCGTGCTCGATGGCGGCGAACGACCGGCTGCGCTGCGCCACTTGCCTTCGGTCGGGCGCCAAGGGCAACTGGACATGGAGCGCCTGCTCAGCCTGCGCCCCGACCTGTTGCTGCTGTGGCCAGGCAGCGTGCCGCCGGCCCAGCGCGACCAACTCAAGCGCCTGGGTATCGCCACCTTCAGCGCCGAACCCCATGACATCAGCCAGCTGATCGAGCAGATCGAGGCCATTGCCGAGCGTGTCGGGCGTGCCGAGCAGGGCCATTCATACGCGCGAGCCCTGCGTGAGCGGCTGCAGCAGCTGCGCCAGCAGTATCGGCGTGACGAACCCTTGCAGGTGTTTTATCAAGTCTGGGATCGGCCGTTGTACACGCTCGGTGGCCGCCAGGTGGTGACCGACGCCCTGGCCGTGTGCGGGGCGCGCAATGTGTTCGCCGACCTTGGCCAGCCGGCGCCACAGGTGAATGTGGAGTCCGTGCTGCTGCGTAATCCGCAGGTCATCGTGGCAGCTGATGAGGCGCAACTGGCCAACTGGAAGGCCTGGCCGCAGATTCGGGCGGTTGCTGATGGGCGTCTGCTGGTGGTGCCGGACAAAGGGCTGGAGCGCCCCAGCGGGCAGATGATCGAAGCCACCGCCCGCTTGTGTGCGTTGCTGGACGCTAAAGCGCCGGTGTCCAGGTGATGCTCAAGAGCACAGTGCGGCCCTCTTCGCGGTAAGGGTGATATGCACCCTCATAGCTGTAAAGGGCGCGGCTGTAGCTGCGGTCCAGCAGGTTATCCAGCTTGGCTTCGAGTTTCAGTTCGTCGCTAGCCGCCCAACTGCCGCGCAAACCCAGCAGACCATAGCCACCGATGCGGTTGCGGTTGGCCTCATCGTCATAACTGTTGCTGACCGCCTGCCAGCTGGCACCCACGCTGAAACGCCCGAACTCTCGGTCCAGGTCCAGGCTCAAGGTGCGGCGGGCGCGGCGGGCGAGGGTGTGGCCAGTGTCGCGGTCGCGTGGGTCGATCAGGGCCAGGCCAAGCTGGCTGTGCCAGGCGCCCCACTGCTGCGCCAGCGCCATTTCCACACCATTGATTCGTGCCGAGGCGACGTTACGGGGTATCGAGTCCTGGCCAAAGATGATCGCGTCGCGCAGGTCGGTGCGGTACAGCGAAGTCTCCAGGCGGCTCTCTGCAGTCAGCTGGCTGCGCCATTGCAGCTCGTAGCTTCTGGAGTGCTCTGGGTCCAGGTTCGGGTTGCTGAACTGTGGGTAATACAGGTCGTTGAACGTTGGCGCGCGGAAGCCTTCGCTGTAGGACAGCAGCACATCGTTGTTCGCGTTCAGCGGTACGGTCAGGCTGCCGCTCCAGGTGGTCTGGCCACCAAACTGCTGGTTGCGGTCATGGCGCACCCCCAGCTCAGTGGAAAACTGCTCGCCCCGGTAGCGGTGCTGGGCGAACACGGCACGGTTCCAGCGGCTGTCCTCAGTGAAGTCGGTAGTGCCGTGTACGCGGTCTTCGTACCAGTCGCCACCGATCAGTACGGTGTTCCGTTCGCCGAGGGCCAGGTCGTTCTGCCAGGTAGCCTGATCGCGGTAGGTGTTGAACACGAAGCGCTCAGCGCTGAGCTTGTCGCGTTTGTCGTCCCGGTTCTCGCTATGTGCCAGTTCAAGGCGTGAGTGCCAGGTTTCGGTGACCTGAACGTCAACGTAGCTGCCCAGGCTGCTGACGCTGAAGTCGGTGTAGGGTTGTTGACCGAAGCTCTCGAAGGTCACGGGGTTGAAGCCGCCGAACGGGTTGTCGTACTCGCTGCGACCACGGCTGTCGAGCAGGTTCAAGCCGGCCTCGAAGCGCTCACCGAAGGTGTGGCTCAGGCTCAGGTTCAACGCCTTGTTGCGGTAGGCGTCGTGGTCACCATCGCTGGCGAAGGATGGCCCGGTCGAGTCGATGCCGGCAGTTTCATCCAGGCTGGCGCCAAGGTTGAAGCGGGTCGAGTCGTTGCCGCCAGAAAGCCCCAGGCTGCGTTGGAATGTCTGGTTGCTGCCGGCGGCCATGCGCAGGCGTGGCTGCAGGCCGGGGCCACTGCTGCGTCGAGTGAAGATCTGGATCACCCCGCCAATGGCATCGCTGCCGTACACCGCTGAGCGCGAGCCTCGCAGTACTTCGATGCGCTCGATCTGGTCGATGTCCAGAAACTGCAGGCCGCTGTCGCCCGAGGTGGCGTTGGCAATGCGCACGCCATCGACCAGCACCAGGCTTTGCGCGGCCTTGGTGCCACGGATAAAGATCCCCGGCAGGCTGCCACGGCCACCGGTAGGTGCCACTTGCAGGCCCGGCACGCGGGAGAGCAAGTCGGTGACGCTGGAGGGTTGCAGGCGGTCGATGTCGGTGCGGGTGAAAACCGTATTGGCAGCACTGGTGGCGGTACGCGATTCGACTTGGCGGCTGGCGCTGATCAGCACGTCGGGGAGCTTTAGGGCGTCGTCGCGCTCAGCGGCCAGAAGGAATGTAGGGGCACAGAGAATCGTGGTACAGGCTAATTTTTTCATGGGCAGTTCCAAAGGATTTCCACAGCACTGTGCTGTCCCCGTAGGCGCGGGTT
>NZ_JBICJR010000029.1:0-5654 GCF_043103245.1 Pseudomonas sp. YQ_6 | reverse complement strand
TCGCGACACAAGGCCGCTCCCACAGGGACCGCGTTCCCACTAGGCAGGGGCACGGTTCAAAGCTCGCAGACAAAGGTTCCAGTACCGGCCAGGATGTTCTCCAGGGTTTCCTTCACTTCATCCATGTCACTCAGCTCGCTGGTCAGGTTGATTTCCAGTACTTCATCCCCCTTCAGCGCGTCCTGGTCGCCGGCCGCCACTTCGATCAGCAGGCGCTTGGCGCTCAGGGTCACTTTAAGGCCATCCAGCGTCGACGGCTCGTCATCCAGGGTCAGGTCGACGGTGTCCTCGTCCGGGTAACGGGTAAGCAGGAACATCTGACCCTTGTCGCTGTGGCAGCACAGGGTCGCCATGTTGTCTTCCTCGTTATCGCAAGGGGTGGCGAACAGCAGGGCGGTGTTGATTTGCATGAGCAGGCTCGGGTCAAAGGAAACGGAAGGGAATTCTGACAGTCTTGCGTACAGGCATAAACGTAAAGTTACCGCCCCTTGACCGAAATTGTCGCAGCGCTGCAAGCGTAGATGACCGATCAGTCGTTAAGCTTCGGCGAGCCCTGGGCGTGCCTGCGCACGTTCAACGTCTGGTTTTTTACCGTCCGCCATGCCACGGGTTGGCTATCGTTGATCCGTACACGGCGCACGCAGCGACGCTTCAATTATTACAAAGCCCAAGCGGAGTACCACAGATGGCGTTCTTCACCGCAGCCAGCAAAGCCGACTTCCAGCATCAACTGCAAGCGGCCCTGGCGCAGCACATCAGCGAGCAGTCCCTGCCACAAGTGGCGCTGTTCGCCGAGCAGTTCTTCGGCATCATCTCTCTGGACGAACTCACCCAGCGCAGGCTTTCCGACCTGGCCGGCTGCACCCTGTCAGCCTGGCGCATCATCGAGCGTTTCGACCCCGAATACCCGCAAGTGCGGGTGTACAACCCTGATTACGAACGCAATGGCTGGCAGTCGACCCATACCGTGGTCGAAGTGCTGCACCATGACTTGCCGTTCCTGGTCGACTCGGTGCGCACCGAGCTCAACCGCCGTGGCTACAGCATCCACACCCTGCAAACCACCGTGCTCAGCGTGCGCCGTGGCGCCAAGGGCGAGCTGTTGGAACTGCTGCCCAAGGGAACCCAGGGCGAAGGCGTGCGCTATGAGTCACTGATGTACCTGGAGATCGACCGCTGCGCCAATGCCGCCGAGCTGACAGTGCTGACCCGCGAGATCGAGCAGGTGCTGGCCGAGGTACGGGTGGTGGTGGCCGACTTCGACCCGATGAAGGCCAAACTGCGTGAAGTGGTGGCGCAGGTGGAACAGACCGGCTTTGGTCCTGCCCAAAACGAGAAGGGCGAAGTCAAGGCCTTCCTTGAGTGGCTGCTGGATAACCACTTCACCTTCCTGGGCTATGAAGAATTCACCGTCAAGGGCGACGCCGATGGCGGCCAGATGGTCTACGACGAGCAGTCGTTCCTCGGCCTGCCGCGTCGTCTGCGTGTGGGCCTGACCGCAGAAGAGCTGCGCATCGAAGACTACGCTGTGGCCTACCTCAACGAGCCGCTGCTGCTGTCGTTCGCCAAGGCCGCGCTGCCCAGCCGCGTGCATCGCCCGGCCTACCCGGACTATGTGTCGATCCGCCAGCTGGACGCCGACGGCAAGGTCATCAAGGAGCACCGCTTCATGGGGCTGTACACCTCGTCGGTGTATGGCGAAAGCGTACATGCCATTCCGTACATCCGCGTGAAGGTGGCTGAAGTCGAGCGCCGTTCGGGCTTCGATCCCAAGGCCCACCTGGGCAAGGAACTGGCCCAGGTGCTGGAAGTGCTGCCGCGCGACGACCTGTTCCAGACGCCGATCGACGAGCTGTTCAGCACGGTCATGGCAATCGTGCAGATCCAGGAGCGCAACAAGATCCGCGTGTTCCTGCGCAAAGACCCGTATGGCCGCTTCTGCTACTGCCTGGCCTACGTCCCGCGGGAAATCTACTCCACCGAAGTGCGGCAGAAGATCCAGCAGGTGCTGATGGAGCGCCTGAAGGCCACCGACTGCGAGTTCTGGACCTTCTTCTCCGAATCGGTATTGGCCCGTGTGCAACTTATTCTGCGGGTCGACCCCAAGAACCGTATCGACATCGACCCGCAGCAGCTGGAACGCGAAGTCATCCAGGCCTGCCGCTCGTGGCATGACGACTACTCGGCACTGGTGGTGGAGAACTTCGGCGAAGCCCAGGGCACCAACATCCTTGCCGATTTCCCCAAAGGGTTCCCGGCCGGTTACCGCGAGCGCTTCGCCGCGCACTCGGCGGTGGTCGACCTGCAGCATGTGCTGAACCTGTCGGAAAGCAAGCCGCTGGCCATGAGCTTCTACCAGCCGTTGACCCAGATGGGCGAGCGCATCCTGCACTGCAAGTTGTACCACGCCGACACCCCGCTGGCGCTGTCCGACGTGCTGCCGATTCTGGAAAACCTCGGCCTGCGCGTGCTCGGCGAGTTCCCGTATCGCCTGCGCCATGCCAATGGCCGTGAATACTGGATCCACGACTTCGCCTTCACCTACAGCGAAGGCCTGAGCCTGGATATCCAGCAGCTCAACGATACCCTGCAGGACGCCTTCATCCACATCGTCCGTGGTGATGCCGAGAACGACGCTTTCAACCGCCTGGTGCTCACCGCCGGCTTGCCGTGGCGTGACGTGGCCTTGCTGCGTGCCTACGCCCGTTACCTGAAACAGATCCGTCTGGGCTTCGATCTGGGCTATATCGCCAGCACCCTGAACAACCACACCGACATCGCCCGTGAGCTGACCCGGTTGTTCAAGACTCGCTTCTACCTGGCGCGCAAGCTTACCCAGGACGACCTTGACGACAAGCAGCAGCGCCTGGAACAGGCCATTCTGACTGCGCTGGACGACGTGCAAGTGCTCAACGAAGACCGCATCCTGCGGCGCTACCTGGACCTGATCAAGGCCACCCTGCGTACCAACTTCTACCAGCCCGACGCAAGCGGCCAGAACAAGTCGTACTTCAGCTTCAAGTTCAACCCCAAGCTGATCCCCGAACTGCCCAAGCCGGTGCCAAAGTTCGAGATATTCGTCTATTCGCCACGCGTCGAGGGCGTGCACCTGCGCTTTGGCAACGTCGCTCGTGGCGGCCTGCGCTGGTCCGACCGCGAAGAAGACTTCCGCACCGAAGTGCTGGGCCTGGTCAAAGCCCAGCAGGTGAAGAACTCGGTCATCGTGCCGGTCGGCGCCAAGGGGGGCTTCCTGCCGCGCCGTCTGCCGATTGGCGGCAGCCGTGACGAGATTGCCGCCGAAGGCGTGGCGTGCTACCGCATCTTCATTTCCGGCCTGCTCGACATCACCGACAACCTCAAGGACGGTGGCGTGGTGCCGCCGGCCAACGTGGTGCGTCATGACGATGACGACCCGTACCTGGTGGTGGCGGCCGACAAAGGCACCGCGACCTTCTCCGACATCGCCAACGGCATTGCCATCGATTACGGCTTCTGGCTGGGCGATGCCTTTGCATCGGGCGGCTCGGCCGGTTACGACCACAAGAAAATGGGCATTACCGCACGCGGTGCCTGGGTGGGCGTGCAGCGTCACTTCCGCGAGCGTGGCATCAACGTGCAGGAAGACCCGATCACCGTCATTGGTGTGGGCGATATGGCCGGTGACGTGTTCGGCAATGGCCTGCTGATGTCCGACAAGCTGCAACTGGTGGCCGCGTTCAACCACCTGCATATCTTCATCGACCCCAACCCGGAGCCCGCTTCCAGTTTCGCTGAACGCAAGCGCCTGTTCGATCTGCCGCGTTCGGCCTGGAGCGACTACGACACCAGCATCATGTCCGAAGGCGGCGGGATCTTCCCGCGCAGTGCCAAGAGCATCGCCATCAGCCCGCAGATGAAAGAGCGCTTCGCCATCGAAGCCGACCGCCTGACCCCGACCGAGTTGCTCAATGCGCTGCTCAAGGCCCCGGTAGACCTGCTGTGGAACGGTGGTATCGGGACCTATGTCAAGGCCAGTACGGAGAGCCACGCCGATGTCGGCGACAAGGCAAACGATGCGCTGCGGGTCAACGGTAACGAACTGCGCTGCAAGGTGGTGGGCGAGGGTGGCAACCTGGGCATGACCCAGCTCGGCCGCGTCGAGTTCGGCCTGAATGGCGGCGCCACCAACACCGACTTCATCGACAACGCCGGCGGCGTGGACTGCTCCGACCACGAGGTCAACATCAAGATCCTGCTCAACGAAGTGGTGCAGGGTGGCGACATGACCGAGAAGCAGCGCAACCAGCTGCTGGGCAGCATGACCGACGAAGTGGCCGGCCTGGTGCTGGGCAACAACTACAAGCAGACCCAGGCGCTTTCGCTGGCCGCCCGCCGCGCCCGCGAGCGGATTGCCGAGTACAAGCGCCTGATGGCCGACCTCGAGGCGCGGGGCAAGCTGGACCGTGCCATTGAATTCCTGCCGTCTGAAGAGCAGTTGGCCGAACGCCTGGCTGCCGGCCAGGGCCTGACCCGCGCCGAGCTGTCGGTGCTGATCTCGTACAGCAAGATCGACCTCAAGGAGCAACTGCTCAAGTCGCTGGTGCCGGACGACGACTACCTGACCCGTGACATGGAAACCGCTTTCCCGCCGTCCCTGGTCAGCAAGTTCGCCGAGGCCATGCGCCGCCACCGCCTGAAGCGCGAAATCGTCAGCACCCAGATCGCCAACGACCTGGTCAACAACATGGGTATCACCTTCGTACAGCGCCTGAAGGAGTCGACTGGCATGAGCCCGGCCAACGTGGCCGGCGCTTACGTGATCGTGCGCGACATCTTCCACCTGCCGCACTGGTTCCGCCAGATCGAGGCGCTGGACTATCAGGTGCCGGCAGAAATCCAGCTCACCCTGATGGACGAGCTGATGCGCCTGGGCCGCCGTGCCACGCGCTGGTTCCTGCGTAGCCGCCGCAACGAACAGGACGCCGGGCGCGATACCGCGCACTTCGGGCCGAAGATCGCGCAGCTGGGTCTGAAGCTGGATGAGCTGCTCGAAGGCCCCACCCGCGAACGCTGGATGGTGCGCTACCAAGGCTTTGTCGACGCCGGTGTGCCGGAGTTGCTGGCGCGGATGGTGGCGGGTACCAGCCACCTGTACACCCTGCTGCCGATCATTGAGGCGGCCGACGTGACCGGCCATGAGCCAGCGCAGGTGGCCAAGGCATTCTTCGCCGTGGGCAGCGCACTGGACCTGACCTGGTACTTGCAGGAAATCAGCAACCTGCCGGTGGAAAACAACTGGCAGGCGCTGGCGCGCGAGGCTTTCCGCGACGATATCGACTTGCAGCAGCGGGCGATCACCATTTCGGTCCTGCAGATGGTCGATGCACCGCAAGACATGGATGCCCGCGTGGCGTTGTGGTCAGAGCAGCATCGGGGAATGGTGGAGCGCTGGCGCGCCATGCTCGACGACTTGCGCAATGCCACGGGCACTGACTATGCGATGTACGCGGTGGCGAACCGCGAGCTGGTCGACCTGGCCATGAGCGGGCAGGCGGCGGTGGTGCCGTCCTGAGCCTTCTGGTGAGGTAAAACAAAGCCCCGGCAGTGATGCCGGGGCTTTTTTTGTATTCCTGGGCTGGCCCCTTCGCGGGTGAACCCGCTCCTACACAGATTGG
>NZ_JBICJR010000028.1:0-138929 GCF_043103245.1 Pseudomonas sp. YQ_6 | reverse complement strand
CGAGAA
Organism: Pseudomonas sp. YQ_6; assembly: GCF_043103245.1. Lineage (NCBI taxonomy): Bacteria > Pseudomonadati > Pseudomonadota > Gammaproteobacteria > Pseudomonadales > Pseudomonadaceae > Pseudomonas > Pseudomonas sp. YQ_6. Next base: position 138,923 of record NZ_JBICJR010000028.1, on the reverse strand, counting down.
ACTCGTTTAGCTTCAAACACTTGGCTCGCTGCGATCTCTCGTAGCGGGAGGCGAATCATACAGCACTTGAAAGCGCTGTCAACCATCATCTCAACCGCTTTCGATCATTCGACCGTAGCCCTTCCAGCTTTCCCTTCACTACTTAACTCATTGAATCTCAAGGAGTTTTTCGTTTCGATGTCGCTGGAAGTGGGGCGCATTATAAGGGGATTCGAGAGGGCGTCAACCTTTAATTTCAATAACCGTTGATAGCGCAGAAAAAACAAAGCGGGGAGGCCTGACGGCCTCCCCGCTATTCATCTAGAGCACACCAGCACCACGAAGGCGCTGCACCTCGCCGACATCCAGCCCCAACACCTCCCCCAGCACCGCTTCGGTATGCTCGCCTAACAAGGGTGGCGCCCGACGATACTCCACTGGCGTTTCCGACAACCGTATCGGGCTCGCAACTTGCGGCACACTACCCGCCAATGGATGCGGAATATTCAACGCCAACCCGCGCGCCAGCACCTGGGGATCCTGGAACATCTGCGCCAGGTTATTGATAGGCCCACATGGCACTCCTGCAGCCTCCAACTGGGCCACCCACTCAGCCGTGGTCTTGAACACCGTAGCCTGGCGAATCAATGGTATCAGCTCAGCCCGGTTGGCCACCCGCAGCTTGTTGGTAACGAACCGAGGGTCCTCCGCCCATTGCGGCTGCCCGGCCACCTCAGCGAATTTACGGAACTGGCTGTCATTACCGACGGTAAGAATGAAATCGCCATCTGCCGTCGGAAAGTCCTGGTAAGGGACTATATTAGGATGCGCATTACCCAGCCGACGGGGAGGGATGCCCGTGGTCAGGTAGTTCATCGCCTGGTTCGCCAGACAGGCCACCTGCACATCGAGCAATGCCATGTCGACATGCTGGCCGACACCTGTCTGATCCCGGTGGGCGAGGGCAGCCAGCATGGCGACCGTGGAGTACAACCCGGTCAGAATATCGGTAAGCGCCACACCCACCTTGACCGGCCCTGCGCCTTCTTCACCCTCCGGACGACCGGTCAGGCTCATCAGCCCACCCAACCCCTGGATCATGAAGTCATAACCAGCGCGCTTGGCATAGGGCCCGGTCTGACCGAAGCCGGTAATGGAGCAATAGATGAGCTGCGGGTTTACCGCCTTGAGGCTCTGGTAGTCCAGGCCATAGGCAGCCAGCCCACCCACCTTGAAGTTCTCTATGACGATGTCGCACTTCGCCGCCAGTTCCCGCACCAGCCGTTGCCCCTCCGGCTGGGTAAAGTCGATGGTCACTGAGCGCTTGTTGCGGTTGGCCGACAGGTAGTAAGCCGCCTCACTGGTGTCCTCACCTTCGACATCCTTGAGGAAAGGCGGCCCCCATGAGCGGGTATCGTCGCCACTGCCTGGGCGCTCGACCTTGATCACGTCGGCGCCAAGGTCAGCCAGAATCTGACCAGACCACGGGCCGGCCAACACGCGCGAAAGGTCTAGCACCCGCAGATGTGATAGCGCGCCCATGGCTTGCTCCTTATTAATAGAACGCCTGGATACCAGTCTGCGCACGCCCCAGGATAAGTGCATGCACGTCGTGGGTACCTTCATAGGTGTTGACCACCTCCAGGTTAACCAGATGGCGGGCCACACCAAACTCGTCGGAGATTCCGTTGCCGCCCAGCATGTCACGCGCCATACGGGCGATATCCAGCGCCTTGCCGCAGGAATTGCGCTTCATGATGGAGGTGATTTCCACCGCAGCCGTCCCTTCATCCTTCATGCGCCCCAGACGCAGGCAGCCCTGCAGCGCCAGGGTGATTTCGGTCTGCATGTCGGCCAGCTTCTTCTGTATCAACTGGTTGGCGGCCAGTGGTCGACCAAACTGCTGACGATCCAGGGTGTATTGGCGGGCGGTGTGCCAGCAGGCTTCAGCGGCACCCATCGCACCCCACGAAATACCATAGCGAGCCGAATTCAGGCAGGTAAACGGGCCCTTGAGCCCCCGCACGTCCGGGAAGATGTTCTCTTCTGGCACGAACACATTATCCATGACGATTTCGCCAGTGATCGAGGCGCGCAGGCCAACCTTGCCATGAATTGCCGGGGCACTGAGGCCTTGCCAGCCTTTTTCCAGTACGAAGCCACGGATATCGCCTGCATCATCCTTGGCCCACACCACGAACACATCGGCGATGGGACTGTTGGTGATCCACATCTTGCTGCCGGTCAGCCGGTAGCCACCGTCGACCTTTCTCGCCCGGGTAATCATCGAGCCAGGATCGGAGCCATGGTTAGGCTCGGTCAAACCGAAGCAACCGATCCACTCGCCACTGGCCAGCTTGGGCAGGTACTTCTGCTTTTGAGCTTCGGTGCCAAATTCGTTGATCGGCACCATCACCAACGACGACTGCACACTCATCATCGAGCGGTAACCCGAGTCGATACGTTCCACTTCGCGAGCAATAAGGCCGTAGCACACATAGTTCAGGCCGCTGCCACCGTATTGCTCGGGGATGGTTGCACCCAACAGGCCGACTTCACCCATCTCGCGGAAGATCGCGGGGTCGGTCTGCTCGTGGCGGAAGGCCTCGAGCACACGCGGCGCCAGCTTGTCCTGGGCGAACTGATAAGCGCTGTCACGCACCATGCGCTCTTCTTCAGTGAGCTGCTGATCCAGCAGCAGCGGGTCGATCCAGTTGAAGCTTGCTTTACCGGCCATGAGCGAATCCTCGAAATAGGGGGCAGTTTCTTGTGCCATTGAGCCTAGGCCTGATCGGCCGCCGGGACAAACGAGGATTGCGCACCGATTAGTGATATTTTGTCACTCCGTAAATCGGCAGAACGCCTTATTGACAGCCTTACAAGTGAGGTTGACGTACATGCGCCGTAAGATCCCCAGTACCGCCGCCCTGATTTGCTTCGAGGCGGCAGCCCGTAACGAGAGCTTTACCAAGGCTGCTCAGGAACTCGCGCTGACCCAGGGTGCCGTCTGTCGGCAGATCGGTGGCTTGGAAGCCTTCCTTAATGTGGAACTGTTCCGTCGGTCGCGCCGCGGCGTAAGGCTGACCGAAGCCGGCCTGTCCTACAGTCGCCAGGTGGCGGCCCAACTGGACGCCGTGGAACGCGATACCTTGTCGGTAATGCGCCAGCAAGGCGCCAATGTGATCGAGCTGGCGGTAGTTCCGACGTTTGGCACTCAATGGCTGCTTCCACGGCTCAAGGACTTCCAGCAGTGCCATCCGGAGGTCACAGTCAATCTCACCAACCGCACCCGGCCATTCCTGTTTGCCGACACTACCTTCGATGCCGCCATCTATTTTGGTGATGCGGACTGGTCAGGCACCCAGTCGCACCAACTGATGGGTGAAAACCCGGTACCTGTGTGCAGCCCGGCGCTGCTGAACGACCAAGGCATGCTCGAGGCGCGCCACATCGCGCAGCTACCACTGCTGCAGCAGAGCACACGCCCGTATGCCTGGCGGCAATGGTTCGGAAGTGTTGGGATGAATGTGGAGCGCGACATGACAGGCCCGCGCTATGAACTATTCTCGATGCTCGCCCAGGCGGCCATGCACGATATGGGCATTGCCCTGATACCGCCGTTCTTGATCCAGCGGGAGTTGGAGGAGGGAAGGCTGGTGGTCGCTAACAGGCATGCCCTGAGTAGCGACAAGGCCTACTATCTGATGATTCCAGAGCGCAAGGTGGAGTCGGCGTCGCTACGCGCCTTTCGCGACTGGCTGGTAGGTCAGGCTCAGGCCTACATAAATAGCTCAGGGACAAACGCGACAAATTGACCCTGTAGTCAATTATTTTAAACACCTACAGATGTATGTATATGTCGCATATTCGCAAACTGTAACACAAGCACAAAAACACCCTTTAACCGTGCTCAGTACGCGGCTTTGCGGGTTATTTTGCGACATCCAACTAGTCGTAAGCGAATTGGCCGCTTTTTTTTTGATTTTTTCTCCTAATCTGCCAATGGCGCATGTTTGACGGGCTGCAACCCTATAGCTGCGACAAGCGGTCACAGGGTGACTTGTAGTTTTGACTTCGTTTCGCTCCAGAACCGGTTGAAGGCCTTCGGGTTCGTCTGCAAAATGCTTCGCCCCGCCCGGGATCCGGCGGGTTGGCGCTCCACAGCCGCCCCAGCGCACCATCCGAAGTGTGCTGGCTTCTACAAAGACAAAAGGTCACCGCAGGAGAAATAGTCGTGCACATTGGTGTTCCTCTCGAGACGCAGACCGGTGAGACAAGGGTCGCAGCGACCCCCGAAACCATCAAGAAACTGATTGGCCAGGGCCATCAGGTCACCGTTCAACGGGGGGCAGGGCTCAACGCCGCCATTCCGGACAGTGCCTATGAAGCCGTGGGTGCTTCCCTTGGGAGCGCCGCCGATGCCTACGGCGCCCAATTGGTACTCAAAGTGGTCGCCCCCAACGACCAGGAACTGGCCCTGATCAACAGCGGCAGCCTTCTGGTGGGTATGCTCAACCCCTTCAACGGTGAACTGATCGGCAAGATGGCCGAACGCGGTATTACCGCCTTCGCCCTGGAAGCCGCACCACGAACCTCGCGGGCGCAGAGCCTGGACGTGCTGTCGTCGCAGGCCAACATCGCCGGCTACAAGGCCGTGTTGCTGGCAGCCCATCACTACCCACGCTTCATGCCAATGCTGATGACCGCTGCCGGTACCGTTAAGGCCGCACGCGTGCTGGTACTGGGCGCCGGCGTTGCCGGCTTGCAGGCCATCGCCACAGCCAAGCGCCTGGGTGCGGTGATCGAAGCATCCGACGTTCGCCCGGCCGTGAAAGAGCAGATCGAATCACTGGGTGCAAAATTCATCGACGTGCCATACGAGACCGACGAGGAGCGAGAATGCGCCGAAGGTGTTGGCGGGTATGCCCGACCAATGCCGGCAAGTTGGATGCAGCGCCAGGCGCAGGCCGTGCACGAGCGCGCCAAGCAGGCCGATATCGTCATCACCACCGCGCTGATCCCCGGGCGCAAGGCGCCGACCCTGCTAAGCGCCGAAACCGTGGCGCAGATGAAGCCTGGCTCGGTGGTCATCGACCTGGCTGCAGCCCAAGGCGGCAACTGCCCGCTGACCGTCGCAGACCAGGTGGTGCAGGAGAACGGCGTGACCATCGTCGGCCCGACCAACCTGCCGGCCCAGGTGAGTGCCGATGCCTCGGCACTGTATGCACGCAACCTGCTGGACTTCATGAAGCTGCTGTTCGACAAGGATGGCGCGCTGATCATCAACCTCGAAGACGACATCGTCGCGGCCTGTCTGATGTGCCGTGATGGTCAGGTCGTCCGCAAAAACGGCTAAGGAGCACGACAATGGAAGACATGCTGATTTCCCACGGCATCTATAACCTGATCATTTTCGTGCTGGCCATCTATGTGGGCTACCACGTGGTGTGGAACGTCACCCCGGCGCTGCACACCCCACTGATGGCGGTCACCAATGCCATTTCGGCAATCGTCATCGTCGGCGCCATGCTGGCCGCAGCCCTGACCGTGACCCCGGCCGGCAAGCTGATGGGCACCCTGGCCGTGGCCCTTGCCGCAGTCAACGTGTTCGGTGGCTTCCTGGTCACCCGCCGCATGCTTGAAATGTTCAAGAAGAAAACCAAGAACGAGGCGAAGAAGTAAGCATGAGCATGAATCTGGTAACGCTCCTCTACCTCGTCGCCTCGGTGTGCTTCATCCAGGCGCTCAAGGGCCTGTCGCACCCGACCACCTCGCGGCGCGGCAATCTGTTCGGCATGATCGGCATGGGGCTCGCCATCCTCACTACGGTTGGCCTCATTTATAAACTCGGGGCTGAACTTGCCACTGCCGGTATCGGCTATGTCATCGTCGGCCTGCTGGTCGGCGGCACCGCCGGTTCGATCATGGCCAAACGCGTCGAAATGACCAAGATGCCCGAACTGGTCGCCTTCATGCACAGCATGATCGGCCTGGCCGCGGTATTCATCGCCATCGCCGCCGTACTAGAGCCGCAGTCGATGGGTATTGTGGCTGCCATCAGCGACCCGATCCCCACCGGTAACCGCCTGGAGCTGTTCCTCGGGGCCGCCATCGGTGCCATTACCTTCTCCGGTTCGGTGATCGCCTTTGGCAAGCTGTCGGGCAAGTACAAGTTCCGCCTGTTCCAGGGCGCACCGGTACAGTTCGCTGGCCAGCACAAACTGAACCTGATCCTTGGCCTGACCACCATCGCCCTAGGCCTGCTGTTCACTTTCACTGGCCACTACAGTGCCTTCACCCTGATGCTGGTCCTGGCCTTCATCATGGGTGTGCTGATCATTATTCCGATCGGCGGCGCCGACATGCCAGTGGTGGTGTCGATGCTCAACAGCTACTCGGGGTGGGCAGCGGCCGGCATCGGCTTCTCGCTGAACAACTCGATGCTGATCATCGCCGGTTCCCTGGTAGGTTCGTCCGGTGCCATCCTCTCGTACATCATGTGCAAGGCGATGAACCGTTCGTTCTTCAACGTCATCCTTGGCGGCTTCGGTGGCGATACCGACACTGGCGCGGCGCAAGGTTCGCAAGAACAGCGTCCGGTGAAGTCCGGTTCGGCTGACGATGCCACCTTCCTGCTCAGCAACGCCGACAGCGTGATCATCGTTCCGGGCTACGGCCTGGCGGTGGCCCGCGCACAACACGCGCTGAAAGAGCTGACCGAGAAGCTGACCCACAACGGCGTGACCGTGAAGTATGCGATTCACCCGGTGGCGGGCCGCATGCCCGGGCACATGAACGTACTGCTGGCCGAGGCTGAAGTGCCGTACGATCAGGTATTCGAGATGGAAGACATCAACGCCGAGTTCGGCCAGGCCGACGTGGTGCTGGTGCTGGGCGCCAACGACGTGGTCAACCCGGCGGCGAAGAACGATCCCAAGTCGCCAATCGCCGGCATGCCGATCCTCGAAGCGTTCAAAGCCAAGACCATCATCGTCAACAAACGCTCGATGGCCAGCGGCTATGCCGGCCTGGACAACGAACTGTTCTATCTGGACAAGACCATGATGGTGTTCGGTGACGCCAAGAAGGTCATCGAGGACATGGTCAAGGCGGTGGAGTGACACCAGCCGCTGCAAACCAGCTGATATAAAGGAAGCCCTGGTCAGAATCTGCCGGGGCTTTTCTTTTATTGATCCGGATCAACGGCTCAAATACAAGGCTTCTCATACGACCATGGTCGTGGGACGGCAATGGGCGAAATCTCTAGACTGCGCTGCAGTAGTTTCAGTAGCCCGAGATAACAATCCATGTACCGTGATCGTATCCGCTTGTCCTCCCTGCACAGCAAGGTAATGAGTGCGGCTGATGCCGCTGGTCTGATCGAGGACGGCATGACTGTCGGCATGAGCGGCTTCACCCGCGCCGGCGAAGCCAAGGCCGTACCGCATGCACTGGCCGAACGTGCCAAGCAATCGCCACTGAAAATCAGCCTGATGACCGGCGCCAGCCTGGGCAATGACCTGGACAAACAACTGACCGAGGCCGGTGTGTTGGCCCGCCGTATGCCGTTCCAGGTCGACAGCACCCTGCGCAAAGCCATCAATGACGGCCAGGTGATGTTCATTGACCAGCACCTGTCGGAAACCGTCGAGCAACTGCGCAACCAGCAGCTGAAGCTGCCGGACATCGCGGTCATCGAAGCCGTGGCCATCACCGAGCAAGGCCACATCGTGCCAACCACTTCGGTGGGCAACTCGGCCAGCTTCGCGATCTTCGCCAAGCAGGTGATTGTGGAGATCAACCTCTCGCACAACACCAACCTCGAAGGCCTGCACGACATCTATATCCCAACCTACCGCCCGACTCGCACGCCAATCCCGCTGGTCAAGGTAGACGACCGTATCGGCAGCACCGCGATCCCGATCGATCCGGCCAAAATCGTCGGTATCGTCATCAGCGACCAGCCGGATTCGCCGTCCACTGTGCTGCCACCAGATGATGAAACACAGGGCATCGCCGACCACCTGATCAACTTCCTCAAGAAGGAAGTGGATGCAGGCCGTATGACCAACAAGCTCGGCCCGCTGCAAGCCGGCATTGGCAGCATTGCCAATGCGGTGATGTGCGGCCTGATCGAGTCGCCGTTCGAAGACCTGACCATGTACTCCGAAGTGCTGCAGGACTCCACCTTCGACCTGATCGACGCCGGCAAGCTTAGCTTCGCATCCGGCAGCTCGATCACCCTGTCGACGCGCCGCAATGCCGATGTGTTCGGCAACCTGGAGCGCTACAAGGACAAGCTGGTGCTACGCCCGCAGGAAATCTCCAACCACCCGGAAGTGGTACGTCGCCTGGGCATCATCGGTATCAACACCGCACTGGAGTTCGATATCTACGGCAACGTCAACTCCACCCACGTCTGTGGCACCAGGATGATGAACGGCATCGGTGGCTCCGGCGACTTCGCCCGTAACGCCCACCTGGCGGTGTTCGTCACCAAGTCGATTGCCAAAGGCGGGGCGATTTCCAGCGTGGTGCCAATGGTCAGCCATGTCGACCACACCGAGCACGACGTGGACATCCTGGTCACCGAGCAGGGCCTGGCGGACCTGCGTGGCCTGGCGCCGCGCGAACGGGCGCGAGCGATTATCGACAACTGTGTGCACCCAGACTACCGCGCTGCGCTGAACGACTACTTTGACCGCGCCTGCCAGCGTGGCGGCCATACCCCGCACATCCTGCGTGAAGCCCTGAGCTGGCACGAAAACCTGGAAGAAACCGGGCGCATGCTGGCCAGCTGATCCAGATGTGGTACGGAACGGCGGCCCTGCTTCCGCTGTTCCGGCCTCTTCGCGGGCTTACCCGCGAATGGGGCATAACAGTCAAACCTTTCTATCACTACGCCACCCCTCTATCAGCAGCATAAACTGTACTACTGTACTGGTGTTTTCAGACCTTCCCGACTGACAAATCCCCTTCTTCGAATCGGAACGCACCAAATAAGTGCAGACCAGTACAGTTACGCCTATTTCGAGTGCAACAGTAGGGTTACACAGTTAACTGAGCCATCGTCTTTCCACCGAACTGTATCTACTGTTATGGACGACAGAGGAGGATCATTGGCATCAGTTAAATCACTACCTAATGCCGCCATAAGCGGAAGGATGAAGCATCATGGAACGTACCCTCAGTTCCGGTCTGGTTTTTGAAAGCAACGCCCAGCAATCCAACACTTCGCTGCCACTGCGCGCATTGTCGACCCTGCTGCTGTGGCAGCGCCGTATGACCAGCCGTCGTCAACTGGCTCGCCTGGACTCCCGCCTGCTGGCAGACGCCGGTATCAGCGAGTCGCAGCGTTACGAAGAGCTGAGCAAGCCTTTCTGGCGCTAAGCTCCCGGCTTGCCGGCTTCGCCGGCACCGTGAATTCCTCAAACCCGTTGCAGGTGACTGCAGCGGGTTTTTTATTGCCCGAGAGACGCGCAGTCGCGTGCTTCAGATCGCGACCAGTACAGTTTTACAAATACGAAAATTCGCCTTAACAGTTGTCTGACACAGCAGTCGTTGTCATCTCTACGCAGCACTGCGTGGTACGCTTGGCCTAACCGTCTACTAGAACCCGTTGATGAAAACGTACCGTGACGAGCCCTGCAAACGTCCGATACAGCAGAACCAACCTGACCTACCCAGGAGTCCACATCATGAACCGTAAACACCTGCTTGGCGCCGCCCTGCTGCTTGGCCTGGCTGGCACTGCCAATGCCACCAGTTTCGTTGTCACCACCGACGCGGTAGTGGGCGCCGTTGCTGCCTCCACCGACGCCACATCCGACGTGAGCTCTTCCTTCCGCGACGACAAGATTGTCCAGGCAGCCCGCGATGACGCAGCCAGCTTCGTCGGCACTCAGGGTGCTATCCGCGGCGCCCGACTGGAAAGCGCCTTTGTGCACATCCGTTCGAACATGCCGGCCCTGCAAGCCAGCGATGCACAGCTGGCCCAGGCCATCCTGGCACTCTGATACGCGCCATGCACAACAGGTGCGTTGGCTTCGGCCCTCGCACCTGAGTTAGGCTTCGCCGTTCATTTCCAGCCTTCAAGAAAGCTTATGCGTTACCTGTTGCCATTGCTGTTCGCCGTCGCAGGCATGGCCAGCGCCCATGCCATGGATACCACCACACAAAGCCTGGTCATCACCGGCTATGTCACCAGCCAGGTCACAGCCGCACCATTCGATCGCAAATTGGTCACACAGGCCCGCGACGATGCCGCCGCATTCGTTGCCAGCGGCGGGCTGATCCGCGGTGCACGCCTGGAAGCCGCCCTGGAATCATTACGCCACAATTGCGCACGGCACGCCGTCGGCGATCTGGAACTGGCGCAGGCAATTCTCGTCCAATAACTACATCTGACTCCCTGTATTTTTCGGAGATGCTCCATGCGCAAACCGCTGATTGCCGCTTCCCTCGGCATGCTCCTGCTGGCCGACCTGGCCCAGGCACAGACCCTGGTGGCCACCAGCAACATCATCGTGCGTGCCTTTGGCCGTTCGATCGACTTCACCTCAGACACCACCACCTCGATCCGCGACTCCAAAGTGGTGCGCGAAGCCCACGACGACGCTGCAAGCTTCGTCGCCAGCAACGGTGACATCCGCGGCGTCCAACTCGAGGCGGCCTTCAATACCCTGCGCGAGCGAGTACCGGAAGCGCGCGGCGCCAGCGACCAGGTATTGGCTGAAGCCATACTCGCACTGTGAAGCGCGTGCGTGCCTGGCTGCTCGGCTGCGCCTTGACGCTGCTCGGCACGCCCGCCCTGGCCGACCTGCAGCTTGAGCTGCAGGCGTCCGGCCTCGACCCACAACAAACACAAGCCTCCCAAGCCCTGCTCGACGAGGCCATGGGCAAGCTGCCACCGCACTTCAAGCAACAGCTGGACCGCCACGTGCGGGTCAGCTGGAGCGACAACATGCCTGCCGACGCCTATGGGCAGGCTTCCCTGATATCCACCCTCGAGCTCAACCGCCGCTTGCTGCCCAGCCTCGCCGATGGCAGCGCCGCCGCCGAGCGCACCAACCGCCCACATGGCACGGTGCGTGAAGAGCTGCTGGCCACCGTGCTGCACGAGCTCACCCATCTCTACGACCGTGCCCGCCTGTGGCCCAGCGCCGAAAATTCGCTGATTGCACGCTGTAAGCGCCAGCAAGGCACGCTGGGCAAGGTCGGCCTGCCGGAAGAATGCCGCGGGCAGGCCGAGCGTCGCTTCACCCTGAGCGACGACCCACGCCTGCTCGACCTGGCCGGGTGGCAGCAGTACGTGGGCCGACGCGGCGAGCGCGAACAGCACAATGGCCAATTCGTGCGCAGCCCCGACAGCTATGAGTTGAGCAGCCCCAAGGAATACATTGCGGTCAATATGGAGTATTTCCTCCTCGACCCGAGCTACAGCTGCCGTCGCCCGGCGCTGTATCAGTACCTCCGCGAACACTTCGGCTGGGCACCCCAACAGGACACCTGTGCCAAGGGCCTGCCATTCATCAATGCCGGCAGCGACTTCGCCCGCCAGCCGCTAGGTGAAATCGACCCAGAGCGGGTCTACGAAGTGGACTATCTGCTGGCTGAAGCCAATCAGAACCTGGTCAGCCGCTGGGGACACAGCATGCTGCGCCTGGTGATTTGCAAGCCGGGCCGCCCACGTGGACCAGACTGCCGCCTGGACCTCGATCAAAGCCTGGTGCTGTCGTACCGCGCCTTCGTCAACGACGTGCAACTGTCCAGCTGGGACGGGCTGGTCGGCAACTACCCGTCGCGGCTATTCGTGCTGCCGCTGGGCCAGGTGATCGACGAATACACCAAGACCGAGCTGCGCAGCCTGGCCTCAGTGCCCTTGAAGCTCAACCGCGACGAAATCGAGAACCTGGTGCGCCAGGCCGCCGAGATGCACTGGAGCTATGACGGCAACTACTGGTTCCTGTCCAACAACTGTGCAGTGGAGTCGTTGAAGCTGCTGCGCAGCGGCACCGCCAATCCACGCCTCAACGACCTGGACAGCATCATGCCCAACGGTTTGCTGGCCGTGCTCAAGGGCAGGGGGCTGGCAGACACCAGCGTGCTTGATAACCCGCGCGAAGCATTACGCCTGGGCTACCGCTTCGATTCTTACCGCGACCGGTACCAGGCCATGTTCGAGGTGCTGAGAAAGCAATTGCCAATCAAGCAAGCTCTGGTTGAAGACTGGCTGGCCCTCAATGCCGAGCAGCGCCGTAGCTGGTTCGCCAAGGCTGACCTGCGCACCAGCGCGGCACTGCTTCTGCTTGAGCAGGCCAGCCTGCGCCGGCAGCTTCTGCTGGCCCAGGACGAGGTCAAGCAGCGTTACCTGAATGCCGCAGCATTGAAGGATGGCAGCATCAACAAAGCCGATGCCACGCTCAAGCAAATGCTTGCCAACAGCGGTTTTCTCAGCCGCCCGGCAGAGTTGCTCGATTCCAAAGGCTACGGGCTGCCGCAGCCAGAAGAGCGCAAGCACCTGGAGCAGGTGAGCAGAGAGCGCCAGGCACAGCTGTTGCGCTTGAGCACCAGCCTGGACAAAGAGGTGAGGGCGCTGCTGGAGCCGTCGCGGGCCAAGGAAATTGCAGCGGTCGAGGCCAACGTGAAACAGATCGGCGAGCACTTGCGGGCGTTGCACAAGGCTGCTGGTGGCCTGCAGTTGTGATGTATGAAGGGCTGGCCCTTTCGCGGGCAAGCCCACGCCTACAGGCGCTCCTCATCTTCCGAGGGCAAATCCTCATCCAGATGCAACCAGGGCAACCGGCTGCCTACCCAGATATGCCGGTTGGCTCGTACCCGCTCAGGGTGATCCAGCGTCGCCACCGTCACATCGATCGTCTGGGGGCTATGAGTGGTCACCAGCGCCACATGCGCCCCACACTGCCCACAGAAGTAGCGGCTGCAACTGGCAGGCGCCACATAGCAGCTCGGCTCGCCCGTTAACCACTGGAACCCAGAACGGGGCAGGGTAAGCCAGGTGACCACCAGTCCACCGCTGACCCGCCTGCAGATCGAACAATGACAGTGGGCAATGTCCGTCAGGTTGCCCTCCAGCCGATAACGCAGGGCTCCACAATGGCAGCCACCTTCGGTTACATCCTGCATCACCTACCTCTCGTCACCTTTGCTTCAGCGAAAGCTGGCTGAAAGCTTGTCCTTTTAGGATAGCGCCCACTACCGGCACAAGACCGGTCAGCCAGGGCACCCGGTCAATACCGCGCCCGGCCCAATCAACAACAACAATGGTGATTCTGATGTATTCCTGTGCCCGCCTTTTCGTAGTCCCCCTCCGCATGCTCCCCGCACAGCGCCCTACGCGCTGATACGCCCGAATCGACTGTCCTTTCGCCGCGCCACGCCTGGAGTATTGCCATGCTGACCTTCCTCGGCTTTGCCATGGTCATCACGTTCATGTACCTGATCATGACCAAGCGCCTTTCGGCCTTGATCGCGCTTATTCTGGTACCGATCCTGTTCGCCCTGTTCGGTGGTTTTTCCGCCAAGATCGGCCCCATGATGCTAGAGGGCATCAGCAAGCTCGCACCTACCGGCGTGATGCTGATGTTCGCCATCCTCTATTTCGCCCTGATGATCGATTCCGGCCTGTTCGACCCGGCCGTTCGCAAGATCCTCAAGCTGGTCAAGGGCGATCCGCTGAAAGTCTCGGTCGGCACCGCTGTACTGGCCCTGGTGGTCTCGCTCGACGGTGACGGTGCCACCACCTACATGATCTGCTGCGCCGCCATGCTGCCGATGTACAGCCGCCTGGGCATGAGCCCGCGGATCATGGCCGGCCTGATCATCCTCGCCGGCGGCGTGATGAACATGACCCCGTGGGGTGGGCCGACCGCTCGTGCTGCCAGCGCCCTGCACGTAGACCCGTCAGACATCTTCGTGCCGATGATCCCGGCCATGCTGTTCGGTGTGTTGGCGATCCTGGCCATTGCCTACATGTATGGCAAGCGTGAGCGTGCCCGCCTGGGCGAACTGCATCTGCCTACCGACGACATCGACCACAGCGAAATTACCGTTTCGCAGTACCCGGACGCACGTCGGCCCAAACTGCTGTACTTCAACGGTGCCCTGACCGCCGCCCTGATGGTCGCGCTGATCGCCGGCCTGCTGCCGCTGCCAGTGCTGTTCATGATTGCCTTCAGTATCGCCATGATCGTCAACTATCCGTGCCTGCAACAGCAGAAGGACCGCATCGCCGCCCACGCCGGCAGCGTACTGGCCGTGACCGGGCTGATCTTCGCCGCCGGCATCTTTACCGGCATCCTGTCCGGCACCGGTATGGTCGACGCCATGTCCAAGAGCCTGCTGGCGGTCATCCCCGAGGCGCTGGGTCCATACTTGGCCGTAATCACCGCGATCGTGAGCATGCCGTTCACGTTCTTCATGTCCAACGATGCGTTCTACTACGGCGTGCTGCCGGTCCTGGCCGAGGCCGCTAGCCACTATGGCATCACCCCGGTAGAAATGGCCCGTGCGTCGATCGTCGGGCAGCCGGTACACCTGCTCAGCCCGCTGGTACCCTCCACTTACCTGCTGGTGGCCCTGGCCGGTATCGAGTTCGGCGATCATCAGCGCTTCACGCTCAAGTGGGCAGTGCTGGTATGCCTGTGCATAATGCTCGGCGCACTGCTGATGGGGATTTTCCCGCTGTTCAGTAGTCTTTAATAAACCCGTATCACGTACGCGACGCGCCCTGACCGGGGCGCGTTGCCATTACCGCTCGAAGGAAAATACATGGAATGGCTGACCAGCCCGGAAATCTGGGTTGCCTTTTTCACCCTTACCGCGCTTGAGATCGTCCTCGGTATCGACAACATCATCATGATCTCGATTCTGGTCAGCCGCATGCCCAAGCACATGCAGCCACGCACCCGGATCTTCGGCCTTGCCTTGGCCATGGTCACCCGTATCATGCTGCTGCTGTCGATTACCTGGGTGATGCGCCTTACCGCCGACCTGTTCGTGGTCTTTGGCCAGGGCATCTCCGGGCGTGACCTGATCCTGTTCTTCGGTGGCCTGTTCCTGCTATGGAAGAGCTCGCAAGAGATCTACCACGGCCTGGAAGGCGAGGACGAGAACGCAGAGGAGCCCAAAGGCGCAGGTGGCAAGTTCTTCTACACCATCATCCAGATCGCCATCATCGACATCGTGTTCTCGCTGGACTCGGTGATCACCGCAGTGGGTATGGTTTCCCACGTACCGGTGATGGTCGCCGCCATCGTAGTGGCTGTGCTGGTGATGATGCTGTGCGCCGGCGCCATCAGCAATTTCATCGACAAGCACCCGTCGCTGAAGATGCTCGCGCTGTCGTTCCTGATCGTGGTCGGTACAGTACTGATCGCCGAAGCGTTCGATGTGCACGTGCCGAAGGGCTATGTCTACTTCGCCATGGCCTTCTCGCTGGGGGTGGAAGCCATCAACATCCGCATGCGCACCGCCATGGCCCGCAAAGATGGCAAGGATCATGACCCGGTGAAACTGCGCAAGGACATTCCGGGTCAATAAGGCCAAGGAAGAGTACAGCACAGCAAGGGCCCTTCGCGGGGCCCTTTTTCATGCCCGTTTTTCTGTACTCGATCACTGTAGGAGCGGGTTTACCCGCGAAGAGACCCATACAGGCGATCATTCATTTGGGTTCTATTTCAAATATATGACTGCCATGCGAAGCTGGCGACAGCTGCGCAAAACAACTAAAGCTTTGAGTGAGCACTGAAAATTCTTCAAACGCTCACGTTTCTTTTCTTGGCCCGCTGGGCCTATGCAACAGGGGGCCTTCGCCATGCTGACCCTGCTCAACCTGCTCTCGGCCGTTACGCTTCTGGTCTGGGGCACCCACATTGTGCGTACCGGCATCCTCCGGGTATTCGGCTCGAACCTGCGGCGCATCATCAGCCAGAACATGGACAAGCGCCCGCTGGCATTCATCGCCGGTATTCTGGTCACGGCCATGGTTCAAAGCAGCAACGCCACGGCCATGCTGGTCACCTCGTTCGTCGGCCAAGGCCTGATGGCCATGACCCCGGCCTTGGCCATCATGCTGGGTGCCGACGTGGGTACCGCACTGATGGCCCGAGTACTGACCTTCGACCTGTCCTGGCTGTCGCCGCTGCTGATCTTCCTTGGTGTGATCTTCTTCCTTTCGCGCAAGCAGACACGGGCCGGCCAATTGGGCCGAGTTGGCATCGGGCTTGGCCTGATCATCCTGGCACTTGAGCTTATCGTGCAGGCAGCTGCGCCGATCACCCATGCCCAGGGTGTGAAAGTGCTGTTTGCCTCACTGACCGGCGACATCATGCTCGACGCTCTGGTCGGTGCAATGTTCGCCATGATTTCCTATTCCAGCCTGGCCGCCGTTCTGCTCACAGCGACACTGGCCGGCGCCGAACTGATCAGCTTGCCGGTAGCCATCGGGCTGGTGGTCGGCGCCAACATCGGCAGTGGGCTGCTGGCCTTCATCAGTACCAGCATGCAGAACGCCGCCGGGCGTCGGGTGGCCTTGGGCAGCCTGCTGTACAAGCTGATCGGCCTGGTGCTGATCATCCCTGTGCTGCACCCGCTGGTGGAATGGATGGACTCGCTGAGTTTCAGCCCTCAGGAGCTGGTCATCGGTTTTCACCTGCTCTACAACACACTGCGCTGTCTGATCATGCTGCCCACGGTCAAACCGATGGGTCGGCTGTGCAACGTCCTGCTGCCTGAACGGGAAACCGGCAATGGTCAGGTGCGCCCGCGCCACCTTGACGCCTCGGCCCTGGAAACGCCCAGCCTGGCGCTGGCCAACGCCGCCCGCGAGACTTTGCGCCTGGGGGACATCGTCGACAGCCTGCTCGAATCGATGCTTGGAGCCCTGCGTGGCACCCAGACCGCCTTGCCACAGCAAGTTCGCGCCTTGGGCGAAGACGCCGAAGCCCTGTACAGCGCAATCAAGCTGTACTTGGCGCAGATGTCACGGGAAGACCTCAGTGAACAGGACAACCGCCGCTGGGCTGAAATCATCGAGCTGGCAATAAACCTCAAACTCGCCTGTGACTTGATCGAACGCATGCTGCGCAAGGTTCAGCAGCAGAAAACCAGCCAGCGTCGGGAATTTTCCCAGGTAGGCCTGGAAGAACTGACCGGCCTACAGGAGCAATTACTGGCCAATCTGCGCCTGGGCCTGTCGGTGTTCCTCAGTGCCGACCCGGAAAGCGCCCGCTTGCTACTGCGGGAAAAACGCCGGTTCCGTGCCCAGGAACGGCGCCTCGCACACGCCCATGTCAGCCGCCTGCAGCGCAAGGTCGTGCAAAGTATCGAGACCAGTTCGCTACACTTGGAGCTGATCGCCGACATGAAGCGGTTGAACTCTTTGTTCTGTAGCAGTGCCTATGTGGTACTGGGCGGCTCGGACACCGGAGGGCTGATGCTCGACAGTGTGCCCGATGAAGCCCGCCAGCCGTGATTTCTCCTAGCTGAGGACCCTCGCTCGCCCATGCGTTGCCTGATGTTCGTTTGCCTGCTGATCTGCAGCCTGCCCTCGTTCGCCCTCGACCGCTCGCGGGTTGAAGGCTACCTGTTGCCTAATGGTCTACAGGTCATCCTGAAAAACGGCTACGAACGGGACCATGTGGCGATTCGTCTAGTGGTCGGCGTGGGCCTGGATGATTTCGACTGCGAGCAGAAAGAGCTGCCACACCTGCTTGAGCACCTGTTGTTCAGTGGCATCGACGAAACAGGCGAAGGCGGGCTGGAAGAGCGCCTGCAAGCGCTCGGCGGCGAGTGGAACGCCTATACCAGCAGTGCCGACACCACCTTTGTAATCGAGGCCCCGGCGCGCAACCAGCGCAAGGTCCTCGACCTGCTGTTGGCAGTCATCCGCGATACCACCATCGACGCCAAGGCCTTGGCCACCGCCAAGCGCATCATAGAGCGTGAGGATGGCGGCCACTATGGCCACCTGCAGCGCTGGCTCGACCGCCAGGATATCGGCCACCCGGCCAACGACCAGTTGGCCACCGAGCTGGGGCTGAAATGCCCGGAGCGCTCCAACCTCGACGACATGACCTTGGCGCAAGTTCAGGCGTTGCGTGACCGCTGGTACGCCGCCAACAACATGACCCTGATCATGGTCGGTGGCCTCGACCGCCTGCTTCCGGCCTATCTGGAGCGGTCGTTTGGCGAATTGCCCGCCACTGAACCAGAAGAGCGCCGCAACCTTGAAAGCATCACCCGACAGGCCCAGCAGCGTCGCAACCTGACCCGCGGCTGGCTGGGTGATGGCGTCAAATTGCACTGGCTGTTCATCGAGCCGGTGCTGGACAACGACCACCAAGCCACCCTCGACCTGCTGTCGCACTACCTGGACTGGGCGCTGTACGACCAGCTGCGCCTGCGCAACGGGCTGTCCTACGGCCCCTCCGTGCAGCGCGAAAGCTTTGGCGACACCGGCCTGCTCAGCCTCAATGCGGACCTCGAGCGCGATGACATCGACAAGGCTGTCAAGGTGATGCAGGCCCTGTTCGACCACCTGCGCAAGGAAGGCCTGGACCCAGACACCTTCGCCCGCATCAAGGAAGCCAGCATCGCCAAGGAAAGCTGGAGCACCCAAGGCAACAGCGCCTTGGCCGACTACTACTGGGGGGCGCTGAACGACTATACCGACGGGCGCTTTGCCAGCCCGGTGCGCAAGCTGCGCCAGGTCAGCCTGGAACAGGCCAACGAGGCACTGAAGGATCTGCTCAAGGAAGATGGCTATGTGCGCATCGAAAAGCCGTTGCTAGGCTATGACGAGCTTTACGGGCTGATGGCCTTGCTTGTGGGGCTGTGCCTGGCAGCGGGGCTGTTGCGCTGGCGGCGGCATGGGCCTGAACGGCCCAGTGGTGCTACACGGCAGCAGTAAATAGGCGGTATCCTTTTGCCAGTACCGACCCTTTCGCAGGCTTGCCCGCGAAGAGGCTGGCATAGCCACCTCACTTTTCTGTCGTAGCCCCCAATGCCTCAAATCCCCCATATCGTCCAGCGCGTCATCGAACTCCTCAAGCGCTACCCAGGCATCATTGCGCTCGGCGGTTTCCTCTCCGGTATCGGCAGTTTCATCCTGGTCGACCGCCAGGCTGGCCTGGCCAGCTGGGTCGCCGTGCTCATGCTGGTCAGCTGGGTCTGGCTGATGCTGGAGAACACCCTCACCGGGCTGTTCGCGCGCACTTTCAACCGCGAGATCCCTCAGCCGCTGCTGCGCTATGCAACGCAGATGATCCACCAGGAAACGCTGTTCTTCGTGCTGCCGTTCTTCTTCATCACCACCACCTGGAACAGCGGTCAGCTGGTCTTCACCGGCTTGCTCGGCGCCGCCGGCCTGGTTTCGATCATCGACCCGCTGTACTACAAGTGGCTGGCACCGCGGCGCTGGCTGTTCCTGGCGCTGCATACCCTGACGTTGTTCGCCGCCCTGCTGACCGCGCTACCGATCATCCTGCATCTGACCACCGCACAAAGCTTCAAGCTGGCCCTGATCGCGGCCATGGCCCTGTCGTTCCCCAGCCTGGCCAGCAGCTTCCCGATCAACAACTGGCGCCGCGCCGTGGCACTGGTGCTGGTTACCCTCTCGGTCGGTGCCGGCGGCTGGCTGCTGCGCTCCTGGGTACCGCCGGCAACCCTGTGGATGACCGAGGTGGCGGTGAGTACCGAAGTAATGAACCGCCAACCGGGCGACTCGCTGGACGAAATTGCCGCCAGCCGCATCCGCAGCAGTGGCCTGTATGCCTACACCGCCATCAACGCGCCACGCGGCCTGAACGAGCGGATCTACCACGTGTGGCAGAAGGACGGCCAAGAGGTCGACCGCATTGCCCTGGACATCCACGGCGGGCGCAAGGAAGGCTATCGTGCCTGGACCCACAAGCAGAACTTCCCGCCCAACCCGGTAGGCAAGTGGCAGGTGAGGGTGCTGACCGAGGATGGGCAAGTGATCGGCGTGCTGCGCTTCAAGGTGGTCAATGATGCACCCGCGGGTAGTTGACCCCCTGCCTTGCGCAGCACAAGGCGGCTCCAGGTCACTGTTGCCAAGCGTACACACAGCACATAATCACCAAACAGCCCATGCCCCCTGCGCTATGATCAGCCCCTAAGCCTTAGCGCCGAGTCAATTGCATGGAGCCTATGACCACCCCCAGCGCCACCCTGGACGCCAGCAGCCAACCGGCCTGCCTGCGTATTACCGGTGACTGGACCCTGGCACACTACGCCAGCCTCAAGCGCGAGAGCGAGCGCCTGCGCTCGCAGTGCCCTGCCGACACCGTCGCCGACCTCAGCCAGCTGGGCCGCCTGGACACTGCCGGCGCTTCGCTGCTGGCCGAACTGCTAGGCTCCGAGCGCCTGTCGCGCTGCACCCACGCGCTGCCTGAAGCCAGCCAGGCGCTGCTGAAAAACGTCTACTGTTCGGTCCAGGATTACTGCATCCCGGTCAAGGAGCCCGAGCGCAATGTGCTGTTGCTGCTGCTGGAGCGTATCGGCCGCGCCGTCGGCACGCTGTGGCAGGACAGCATGCAACTGCTTGGTTTCGTCGGTGTGATTCTGGAAACCTTGCTGCGCCGCGCCTTCCAGCCACATCGCTGGCGCTTCACTCCTGTGGTGGCACATATTGAGCAGACCGGGCTGGACGCCGCGCCCATCGTTGCGTTGCTGACCTTTCTGGTGGGCGCCGTAGTCGCATTTCTCGGCGCCACGGTGCTGGCCGACTTCGGCGCGACCATTTTCACCGTCGACCTGGTTGCGTTCTCGTTCCTGCGCGAGTTCGCCGTGCTGCTGACAGCCATTCTCATGGCCGGCCGTACTGCCAGCGCGTTCACCGCGCAGATCGGCTCGATGAAGGCCAACGAAGAAATTGACGCCATCCGCACTCTGGGCCTCAACCCCATGGAGCTGCTGGTGGTGCCGCGGGTACTGGCCCTGCTGATTTCGCTACCGTTGCTCACCTTTGTCGCCATGATCTGCGGCATCGTTGGCGGGGCGGTGGTATGCGCCCTGACGCTGGATATTTCGCCGGCCATGTTCCTGTCGCTGCTGCAAAGCGACATTGGCGTGCAGCACTTCCTGGTAGGCCTGGCCAAGGCACCGTTCTTCGCCTTCCTGATCGCCGCCATTGGCTGCCTGGAAGGCTTCAAGGTCAGCGGCAGCGCAGAGTCGGTGGGGGCACACACCACCTCGGCAGTGGTGCAGTCGATTTTTGTGGTCATCGTGCTGGACGCGGTGGCAGCGCTGTTCTTCATGGAGATGGGCTGGTGAGTGGCCAGGATTGCGTAATCGAAGCCCGCGGCATCTGCAACCGCTTCGGCCGCCAGGTGGTGCATGAAAACCTTGACCTTGACCTGTACCGCGGCGAAATCCTCGCCGTGGTAGGCGGTTCAGGCAGCGGCAAATCGGTGCTTCTGCGCAGCATCATTGGCCTGCGCCGGCCCAATGAAGGGCAGATCAAGGTGCTCGGCCAGGACCTGACCGGCCTGCGCGATGAACAGCGTTCACTGGTCGAGCGGCGCTTTGGCGTGCTGTTCCAGAAGGGTGCGCTGTTCTCTTCGCTGACGGTGACCGAAAACGTGGCCTTGCCGCTGATCGAGCACGCCGGGCTGTCCCGTAGCGATGCCGAGCACCTGGCCGGGGTGAAACTGGCCCTTGCCGGGTTGCCGATCTCGGCTGCCGACAAGTACCCGGCCTCGTTGTCGGGGGGCATGATCAAGCGCGCAGCGCTGGCCCGCGCCTTGGCCCTGGACCCGGACATCCTGTTCCTCGACGAACCCACGGCTGGCCTGGACCCGATCGGTGCCGCGGCATTTGACCAGTTGATCCTTACCCTGCGCGATGCGCTGGGCCTGTCGGTGTTCCTGATCACCCACGACCTCGACACCCTGTACACCATCACCGACCGCATCGCGGTGCTGTCGCAAAAGAAGGTCCTGGTGGCCGGCCCGCTGGCCGAGGTCGAGAAGACCAACGACACCTGGATCCAAGAATACTTTCACGGCCCACGCGGGCGCGCAGCCGAACAGGCTGCCACCCGTGCCGGACAGGAGCGCTGAGCAATGGAAACCCGAGCCCATCACGTCCTCATCGGCCTGGTCACCGTTCTGGTGGTGACAGGGGCCATGCTGTTCGGCCTGTGGCTGGCCAAGTCCAGTGTCGACGACGCCTTCAAGGATTACGAAGTGGTGTTCAACGAAGCCGTGTCCGGTCTTTCTCCCGGCAGCACGGTCCAGTACAACGGCATCAAGGTGGGCGACGTGTCTACCCTGCGTCTGGACCCGAAAGACCCGCGCCGGGTATTGGCACGGGTGCGCCTGAGCGCCGATACCCCGGTGAAGGAAGACACCCAGGCCAAGCTGACCCTGGCCGGCGTCACCGGCAACTCGTTTATCCAGCTCAGCGGCGGCACCCCGCAAAGCCCCGAGCTTAAAGGCAAGGATGGCAAGCTGCCGGTGATCATCGCTTCGCCATCGCCAATCTCGCGTCTGCTCAACGACAGCAGCGACCTGGTGACCAACATCAACATGCTGCTCCATAACGCCAACCAGATGTTCTCCGAGGACAACATAGGCCACCTCAGCAACACGCTGGCCAACCTCGACAAGACCACCGGCGCCTTTGCCGGCCAGCACGGCAGCATCGCCGAGGCCATCGCACAGCTGGTGCAGGTGGGCAAGCAGGCCAGCGCTACCCTGGCCGAAACCCAGGCATTGATGCGCAATGCCAACGGCCTGCTGGATAGCGAAGGCAAACAGGCGATCGGCAGCGCCGAACAGGCCATGCAGTCACTGGCCCAAAGCACGGCAACCATCAATAACCTGCTCCAGAACAACAGCGAGGCTATCGGTGACGGCGCCCAGAGCCTGAACCAGCTCGCCCCGGCCATTCGTGAACTGCGCGAAACCCTTAACGCGCTCAAAGGCATTTCCCGGCAACTGGAGGCCGACCCAAGCGGCTACCTGCTTGGCCGCGACAACAACAAGGAGTTCCAGCCATGAATCCGTCGCTGCGCCTGCTGACCCTGGCGGCCTCGCTGAGCCTGGCCAGTGCCTGCTCGATCCTGCCGCAGAGCGAACCTGTGGATCTTTATCGCCTGCCGGTGAACCAGCCCAGCCGCACAGCGCCGCCGCTGGACTGGTCATTGCGCCTGAACAAGCCGCTGGCCAGTGAAGTGTTGGCCGGGCCAAGGATTGCCGTGGTTCCCCAGGGCAATGTGGTGAGCAGCTACAAGGGCGCGCGCTGGAGCGATGCGGCCCCGGTGCTGCTGCGTAACCGCTTGCTCGACGGGTTCCAGCGTGAGGGCCAGGTACAGCGCCTGAGCGCTGACGACAGTAACCTGCAGGCAGACTACGAGCTGGCCGGCGAGCTGCAGGCATTTCAGAGTGAATACCGCACGGATGGGGCAGTGGAGGTGGTGATCCGCTATGACGCTCGCTTGGTCCAGGGCCGCAACCAACGCATCCTGGCCAGCAAGCGCTTCGAAATCCGCCAACCGCTGGACGACAAACAGGTATCAGCAGTGGTCGCCGGCTTCGGCCAGGCCAGCGACCAGCTGGTGGGGCAAGTCGTGAACTGGACCATCACCCAGGCCAACCAGGCACAACTGAAGCTTCAGGCAAAGAACCAGTAGCAGACGAAGATCGCCGCGACCACCCCTGAAAACTCGGCCAGCAGTGCGCAACCGACCGCATGGCGCACGCGCTGGATGCCCACGGCACCAAAGTACACGGCCAGTACGTAGAAGGTGGTTTCGGTGCTGCCCTGAATCGTCGCCGCCACCAAGGCAGCGAAACTGTCCACGCCTTGGGTCTGCATGGTCTCGATCAGCATTGCCCGCGCTGCGCTGCCAGAGAACGGCTTGACCAGCGCGGTGGGCAAGCCTTCGACGAAGCGCGTGTCCAGGCCCATCCAGTTCACCGCATGGCGGATACCGTCCAGGGCCAGCTCCAGGGCACCAGAGGCGCGCAGCACACCCACCGCCACCAGCATCGCCACCAGGTAGGGCAGCAGGTTCTTGGCCACATCGAAGCCTTCCGTGGCGCCTTCGACAAAGGCTTCATACACCTTCACCCGCTTCAGGGCGCCCACCACCAGGAACAGCATGATCACGCCAAACAGCGTGAGGTTGCCCAGGAGCGACGACAGGCTGCCCAGCGCAGCGGCCGACAGGGTGCCAAGAAAAGCCATGAAGCCTCCCAGCAGCAAAGCGCCGGGGATGAAGTAGGCAAGCACCACCGGGTCCCACAGACGCAAACGCTGCATCACTGCCACCGACAGCAAACCAACCAGGGTCGAGACGCTGGTCGCTAGCAGGATTGGCAGAAACACCATGGTCGGGTCTGGCGCGCCTTGCTGGGCCCGGTACATGAAGACGGTCACCGGCAGCAAGGTCAGCGACGAGGCGTTGAGCACCAGAAACAGAATCTGCGCATTGCTCGCCGTAGTACTGCTGGGGTTCAGCTCCTGCAGCGCGCGCATGGCCTTCAGGCCAATCGGCGTAGCAGCGTTGTCCAGTCCCAGGCCGTTGGCAGCGAAGTTCATGGTGATCAGGCCCAGGGCTTGGTGGCCGGGCGGCACCTCCGGCATCAGGCGGGCGAACAGCGGGCCTAGCACCTTGGCCAGCCACTCGACGATACCGGCCTTCTCGGCGATCTTGAGAAAGCCCAGCCACAGGGTCAGTGTGCCGAACAGCAGCACCATCACCTCGACCGACAGCTTGGCCATGGCGAAGATGCTTTCGACCATTGCCGCGAAGATGCCTGCGTTGCCACCCACCAGCCATTGGGCCATGGCGGACACCGCCGCCACCAGGAAAAAGCCGAGCCAAAGGCCGTTGAGCATCCGTATGTTCCCCCTGAAAAGTGCCCGAATAATAGCGTATCGCAGCCTGTGACTGGCGATCGCGAGCCTTTGTAGGCGCGGCTCAAGATCTCGCAGATAACAAAAAGCCCCGACAAGTCGGGGCTCTTGGTCAAACAGCCATCAGGCTCAGCGCTTGGCGGTTTCGCCAACCACTACAGCTCCCTGCTTCTCGGCCATCAGCGAGGCGTAGTACTGCTCGCCCTTGACCGCGTCGTACATGCCTTCCCAGCGAGCAATGACCAATGCAGCCAAGGCGTTGCCCACAACGTTCAGTGCAGTACGGGCCATGTCCATGATGCGGTCCACGCCCGCGATGAAGGCCAGGCCTTCCAGCGGTATGCCCACGCTGCCCAAGGTGGCCAGCAGTACCACGAACGATACGCCCGGCACACCCGCGATACCTTTGGAAGTGACCATCAGGGTCAGCACCAGCAGCAGCTGCTGGCTCCACGACAGGTCGATACCGTACAACTGGGCAATGAAGATCGCCGCGATGCTCTGGTACAGGGTCGAACCGTCGAGGTTGAACGAATAGCCGGTCGGTACCACGAACGAGCAGATCGACTTTGGCGCACCGTACTTCTCCATCTTCTCGATCACCCGCGGCAGCACGGTTTCCGAACTGGAGGTGGAGTAGGCCAGGATCAGCTCATCTTTCATGATGCGCATGATCTTGATCACCGAGAAGCCGAACAGGCGGGCAACCAGGCCCAGTACCATGAAGGCGAAGAAGGCAATGGCGAAGTACACCAGCACCACCAGCTTGGCCAGCGGCAGCAGCGAGCTGAAACCGAAGTTGGCCACGGTCACCGCAATCAGGGCGAACACGCCGATCGGGGCATAGTTCATGATCATGTGCGTGACCTTGAACATGGTCTCCGAAACAGCCTGGAAGGTACGCACCAGCGGGTCACGCAGTTCTGCCTGCAGGCTCGACAGACCCAGACCGAACATCACCGAGAAGAAGATGATCGGCAGCATTTCGCCACGCATCAGCGCTGCGAAGATGTTCGACGGTATCAGGTTGAGCAGGGTTTCGATGAACGCGTGCTCATGCTGCACTTCGGCCGCTGTCGCCTGGTACTTGGAGATATCCACAGTGCCCAGGGTGCTCATGTCGATGCCGGCACCCGGATGGAACAGGTTGGCCAGCACCAGGCCTACGACGATGGCGATCGTGGTCACCACTTCGAAGTAGATGATGGTCTTCAGGCCGATGCTGCCCAGCTTCTTCGCGTCGCCAACACCGGCGATGCCCACGATCAGCGACGAAATCACGATCGGGACGACGATCATCTTGATCAGGCGGATGAAGATGTCACCAGCGGGCTGGAGGACGTTGCTGATCCACCATGCCTTTTCTGCACTGAAATGATTCAGTAGCGCGCCGATTGCAACACCCAGGACCAGACCGATGACGATCTGCCAGGCGAGGCTCAGTTTTGCCTTCTTCATGTCTTTACCCTTTGTTTTAGTGGTCATGGCACCTGGCGGAAACACCCGTAACAGAGCCATAGGCAAGGTCACGGACAGTAAGGGGCTTCCGTCAGGCGACGTCATGTAAGGACACCGCAGGCGAGCGACAGGGCGCTCTGGCCAGCGAAAAAGGCGGCAACTATTGCGACGGCAGGGGGCGAAAGCTAATGCCTGAAACGCATAGCCCATGCCGTTTATGCATACTGTTTTCGACCTAGCCGGCAGCTTCGCAAGTGCTTGATTTATAACATTCGGAATCCCGAACAAGACCAAACCGCCATATTTCGGCAGATTTGGCGGGACAGGTAGGACATGAAAGATGGCCTGTTCGACAATCCGAATGGCGGAAATGCCACTTGTAGCAGCCTCAAGAAGGTCGAAAAAAATTTGATGTACGGTCGAGACAAAATGTGTCCCAAGGGAAAAAACGCGCAAGGGAAGCGACGTTTCCTACATGGCTCCTCGGAAGTCAGGTCTGGCAAGGTATCCCTGTGACACCGCCGACCTGAGACTTCCGATTCCGCCTTTCCTGACCCGGCCCATTACTGGAGGCACTCCCTGTACCCCTAGGCCACTCCGATCCTGTAACAATCAGAGCAGCCCGACCCCTTGGTCATGTGCTACCCCTCCTCGGGGCGGCGCATCATAGAAGGCTGAACTATAGAAAGCTTCAGCTTCTATTACGTGACAGTGAGTGACCTTTCATCCGTACCGGCAACAATGCTCAGTACCAGTTCGGGTCACGCTTGAGCTGCTCCTGCAGCATTGCCTTCATGCCGTCGTCAGGTTCGCCCAGCCAGCGGTACTGCGCATGGCGGGTGGGCGACTTGTCGCTCGGCAAACCTTCGGGCACCTCGACGAGCATCCCGTAGGCATCATCCTTGTCCCAGCTGAACGCCACGATCAGCCGTTTGTAGGTGCAATTGTCCTGTTTTTCGCACAGCGGGCCGACCAGGTACTTGTCGCCGTCCTCAGTAACGGCAGACATCTGCTGCTGGGAACTGCCGGTCAGATTGACCACCCAATCGGGCAGGCGTTCCTCGCCTTCGAGGGTGTCCTGCCAGGTTTCGCGGTACTCCGGGTCCGAGCCGAGCAGTTGGTCGACCCGAACCTGGCCGTCATTGGCCGCCATGGCCGCCGCGCTGCCGCCCAGCAACAGGGCGGCGACCACGGCTGAACGAAGCTTCCTGCTCATCTTCAACCTCGTCCGCGTCCAAAGAAGAAGGAGGCTACAAACAACACCAGGAAGACAATGAACAGGATCTTGGCGATACCTGTAGCAGCGCCCGCGATACCACCGAAGCCCAGTACAGCGGCGACAATGGCGATGATGAGGAAAGTGATAGCCCAACTCAGCATGGTAGTTCTCCTTTCTTTTTGCGGAATCGATCCGGCCGCCTGGTCAGAAAACCCAACGTTCCTGGGGAACAAATTTTTCCACAGTGGCCGGTGAGGCAATGGCCTGGCCAGCTGGCTGCCAGTCAGCGGCCGTGACCAAGGTGTTGGCACGAGTTGCCTGAATCTGCGTCAACAGTGCAGTCTGAGCTGCCACTTGCTCAGCCAGACGCGCCGTCTGCAAGCTGTAATAGAAGAGGCCAGCGGCCAAGGTCAGCAGCATCGCCATGCCGAGTGTCAGCATCTGGCGCAAAGGCAGTGCAGCGCTCTGCGAGCGGTTGACGGATTGGCGGTTCATGCTGGCTCCTCCTGCTGTATTTTTTGTTCAAACCTGAACAGGTAATTGCAGCCTGCATGCCAGCCTTTTGATTTAAATAAAATCCTTATAAATCAATCACTTAGTAATTGTTAAAAGAAACCGCGAGGACGTATCCTGCACGATGACGCCTGTGTGGTCGTGCGAATTGCACGATCAGCCTTCCACCTTGGTCGCCACCTTCAGCAGGTCAGCATCCACGCCCCGTACGCCGATGATCTGCCGGGCGATCTCCACGGCGATGGTTTTCTGCTCCGCGCTGACCACCTCGCCCGAGAGCCGCACCATGCCTGCTTCGCTGGCCACCTTCAGGTTGAGGCCATCGAGATTGCGGCTGAAGCGATAGCTGCTCTGGATCTTGTCGACGATCCAGCTGTCGCTTGGCTGCGGCCCGGTTAGCGCGCCCGCCGGCGTTTCTCGCGCCTTGGCCATGGCAGCGGTATCGAGGCTGACCAGGTTGTTGACCAGGTACACGCCGTCGGTGGTACGCGCTACCACGCCCGCCAACTCCTTGGCTTCGGCACTGTCGACCTTGCCACGCAACGTCACCACACCTTCACTGCTTTGTACTTCTATAGGGGCCTTTTCGGTGGTACGGCTCCACAACAGCCGAGCACGGATCACCGCCGCCAAGGTCACATCCTCCAGGCGCTGGGCGTAGGCACGCAGCTCCAGTGGACGCTCCACCAGTTGGGTATTGAGCTGCAGCAGGTTCTCCACCTGTTCGATGCCCCGGGTAGCACGGGCCACGTCCTCGGCCAGCTGCCGCTCGACCTCGTTCTCCACCTCACCGGAAAGCCGCGCCTGCTTGCCGTCCACTTCAACGTTGATACGAAATGAATCAAGCATGCGGTTCATTGACAAAGCGGTTTGCAGGGCGCCCTCCAGGCGCGCGTCCTGCACAGGGTCGGCGAATGCAGGGGTAAAGATTGGCAGCAGGGTGGCGGCCAAAACGGCTGTACGCAGGGAAAAGGGCATGACAGCGCCTCCTTCGTGGGCAAAATCCGAAAATCATCGCAACCAATGTGCCAGCGCGTGTCTCTAAGCAAATCATTGAAGAATCACGGCTTGTAGACATCGTTTGGCCACTGGCTAGCATGCAAAGGACAGAATCCTTCAGAATTGACCATGCAACTTGCCCGATTTTTCCCACACTAAATAAAGATCTTTCCCTAAGGAGCACAGGAAATGGAATCAGCCCAGGACAACCAAGGCCGAATTCTGCTGGTGGATGACGAGTCCGCGATCCTGCGCACGTTCCGCTACTGCCTGGAAGACGAGGGCTACAGCGTGGCCACGGCCAACAGCGCCGCCCAGGCAGAAACCCTACTGCAGCGCCAGGTGTTCGACCTATGCTTCCTCGATTTGCGCCTGGGTGAAGACAACGGCCTCGACGTACTGGCACAGATGCGTATCCAGGCCCCGTGGATGCGGGTGGTGATCGTCACCGCGCACTCGGCGATCGACACCGCAGTAGATGCCATCCAGGCCGGCGCTGCCGACTACCTGGTCAAGCCATGCAGCCCTGACCAGTTGCGCCTGGCCACTGCCAAGCAACTGGAGGTGCGCCAGCTTTCTGCGCGCCTGGAAGCCCTGGAAGGTGAAATACGCAAACCCAAGGACGGCCTCGACTCCCATAGCCCGGCCATGATGGCGGTGCTTGAAACCGCCCGCCAAGTCGCCATCACTGACGCCAACATCCTCATCCTTGGCGAATCTGGTACGGGCAAGGGCGAGCTGGCACGGGCCATCCATGGTTGGAGCAAGCGTGCACGCAAAGCCTGCGTGACCATCAACTGCCCGTCGCTTAACGCCGAGCTGATGGAAAGCGAGCTATTCGGCCATACCCGCGGCGCCTTCACCGGCGCCAGCGAAAGCACGCTCGGGCGGGTCAGCCAGGCTGACGGGGGCACACTATTCCTCGACGAGATCGGCGATTTCCCGCTGACCTTGCAGCCCAAACTGTTGCGTTTCATCCAGGACAAGGAATACGAACGCGTCGGCGACCCGGTTACCCGACGTGCAGATGTACGTATCCTGGCTGCCACCAACCTCAACCTCGAAGAGATGGTGCGCGAAAGCCGCTTCCGCGAAGATCTGCTGTATCGCTTGAACGTGATTACCCTGCACCTGCCCCCCCTGCGCGAGCGCAGTGAAGATATCCTCATCCTGGCCGACCGCTTTCTCGCCCGTTTCGTCAAGGAATACTCCCGGCCCGCCCGCGGTTTCAGTGACGAGGCGCGCACCGCCCTGCTCAACTACCGCTGGCCTGGCAACATTCGCGAACTACGCAACGTAGTGGAACGGGCCAGCATCATCTGCCCGCAGGAACGCGTGGAAATCAGCCACCTGGGCATGGGTGAACAACCCGCCGGCAATGCACCACGCGTAGGTGCCGCGCTTAGCCTGGATGAGCTGGAACGTGCCCATATCGGTGCCGTTCTGGCTGCCAGCGATACCCTCGACCAAGCCGCCAAGACCTTGGGCATCGATGCTTCTACCCTGTACCGCAAGCGCAAGCAGTACAACCTATGAAGTGGCCGCCCATGAAGCTGCGCACGCGGCTTTTCCTCAGCATCTCGGCGCTCATCACTGTGGCGTTGCTAGGGCTGTTGCTGGGCCTGGTCAGCATGCTGCAGATGGCTACAGTGCAACAGCAACTGGTGCGCGATACCACCCATGCACTGGAAGTGGGGCTGAAGTTGCGCCAGAACCTGGGCGAACAGCTGATGCTTATTCTCAATGAAGACACCGCCCCGGAAAGCCTGCGGCTGCTGCAGGAAAGCTTCCAGGACCTGCTCAACCAAGGGCTGGAGCAAGGCGGCGAGCGCACCGGTTTCAGCAAGGCCAGCAGCAATTACCAGGCCTTCCTCCAGACATATCGCGACAGCGCCGCACCCGCTCGCAGCATGGGTGTCGATCAGCCGCTGGGGGCCGCGTTCAATCAGGTGCGCACCGACTTGATCGATTCCCACAAGCACGCATTGGACCTGATCACCCGTAGCGAGGAACGCACCCGTGACCGCGCCTTGCTAGTCAGTGGTGTACTCGGCCTGATGGGGCTGGTGGTGTTGGTACTGGGCTTTATCACCGCGCACAACATCGCCCGGCGTTTCGGCCAGCCGATCGAAGCCTTGGCCAAGGCGGCCGACCAACTGGGCAAGGGCGATTTCGACGTTACCTTGCCGGTGGCCCAGGCCGCCGAGCTTAACCAGCTGACCCGGCGCTTTGGTCTGATGGCCGATGCCTTGCGCAAGCACCAGGCCACCAACGTTGACGAACTGCTGGCCGGCCAGCAGCGTTTACAGGCGGTACTCGACAGCATCGACGACGGCCTGCTGATCATCGACCGTCAGGGCCGCCTCGAGCACCTCAACCCGGTGGCGCAGCGCCAGTTGGGCTGGAACGACAGCCGTGTGGGCAGCAGCCTGGTCGAAGCCCTGCAGCGGCCCGAGCTTGAGCAACAACTGCGCCAGGTTCTGCGCGGGGGCAGCCTCGATCGCCCACCGGACGACCTGAACATGGAGGTCGATGAAGAATCGCGTCTGCTCACCTACAGCCTGACCCCGGTCAGCCACCCGCAGGGGCCAATCCTTGGCGCGGTGATGGTGCTGCACGATGTGACCGAGCAAAGGGCCTTCGAGCGGGTACGCAGCGAATTCGTGCTGCGCGCGTCCCACGAACTGCGTACCCCGGTGACCGGCATGCACATGGCCTTCGGCCTGCTGCGCGAGCGGGTCAAGTTCCCGCCCGAAGCCCGCGAGAACGACCTGCTGGAAACCATCGGCGAAGAAATGCAGCGTCTTACCCAACTGATCAACGACCTGCTCAACTTCTCCCGTTATCAGAGCGGTTTGCAAAAGCTCGAGCTGGCCCCCTGTGCCATCGACGACCTGCTGGAGCACGCACAATTGCGCTTTGCCGAACAGGCCGCGCACAAGCAGATTGAGTTGATCAAGGAACTGGACCCGCCGCTACCGCGCATCCAGGCCGACGTCGCCCAGTTGGACCGGGTGCTGGACAACCTGCTGCACAACGCCATCCGCCATACCGCCAATGGCGGGCGCATCCGCCTGCATGCCCGACGGCATGCGGAACGGGTGATCATCAGCGTCGAGGACAATGGAGAGGGCATTTCCTATGGGCAGCAAGCGCGCATCTTCGAGCCTTTCGTGCAGGTAGGTCGCAAGAAAGGCGGTGCTGGGCTGGGGCTCGCGCTGTGCAAGGAAATTGTGCAGCTGCACGGAGGGCGCATGGGCGTGTTTTCGCGGCCGGGGCAGGGGACCCAGTTCTACATGGCGTTGCCGGTCTGATTGCTTCAACGCGCCTAAACCCGCCGCGGCAGGTGCCCACGAGTCACCAACTCGGCAAACTGCCGGGCGTTCAGCGGCCGGGCAAACAACCAGCCCTGGCCATAATTGACCCCCTCGCTGTTCAGCAGCACCGCCTGGTCCTCGAACTCGATACCTTCGGCAATTACCCGCAGGTGCAGGTCATGGGCCATGCGGATGATATGCGGGGCCACGCCGCTACTGGCGGCATCGTGGCCCAGAGCGTCGATGAATGCCTTGTCGATCTTCAGGCAGTCCACTGGCAGGGTTTGCAGGTAGGCCAGGCTGCAATAACCGGTACCAAAGTCGTCGATCAGCACCTGGTGCCCCACGGCACGTAGCGCCTGCAGATTGTCACGGGCGACCACCACGTCGATCAGGCCGCGCTCGGTCACCTCGAAGGCAATCTGGCTGGGCGCCACTCGATGCAAGGCCAACAAGCGCGCCGCCACCCGGCCAATACGTGGCACCATCACATCGCAGGCCGCCAGGTTTATCGATATGTATAGCTTGGGGTGCGAGCGCAGTAGCTGTCCTAGCTGCTCAAGCACACGCTGCAGGACAAAGTCGGTGATCTGACGAATCTGCCCGGTATTCTCCGCCAGCGGAATGAAAAGGTCCGGGCTGGTCAGGGTGCCGTCCGGGCGGCGCCAGCGCACCAAGGCCTCGGCGCCCACACAGCGCCGGCTGTCGAGCTCGATGATTGGCTGGTAGAGCACCTGCAGCTCTCCACGACGCAAGGCATTCTGCAACTCTGAACTCATCGACCGTCGTTGCAGAATCAACTGCAGTACCAACCAACCGATGCAGCAGGCCGCCAGCACGCTACCGGGGAACAGCAACCAGAGCATGCCGTTCATCTTCAGCGGCAGACTGGCCCTCGGGGCAATCAGCACCAACTGGTAATCCGGCGACTTGGTCGGCATTCGGTAGATCAGCCGATCACTGAGTTCCAGCAGCGACTTGTGGCTGGTCGACCAGGCCGAGGGCGGTGGCCATACCTGTGGCGGGCCGAGCACCGGAATGGCCCGGGCGCCGTTGTCGAGCACCACGACCAGGCTGCCACCTGGGGGCAGGTCCACCACATCGGTCAAATGCCCACGGGAGGTGGAAACCAGAAACTTGCCCCGGCCCAGCATCAGTGCTGCCAGGTTCTCGTTCGGCTCGGTGGTGGTGTTAAGCCAGTAACTGTACGTCGGCCCCTGGATATCTGGCGCCCGCAAGGGAACGAACGCTCGCTCATCACCGCGGTTGGAGCAGGCAACATTGCCATCTACATAAGCCGCTTCATAGATGAACCGCGAGTTCAGGCCAACCTGCTGCAAGGCTGCCAGCATTGCCGGGTTGCAGCCGCGCAAGGGTTGGGCCTGCAGCAGGTCGACCCCTTCGCGCAATTGGCCGAACACCTGTTCGAGCCGTTCCAGAAAACGCTCGCCCTGGGCATTCATCTGTTCGCTTTCGCTTTGTTTCATTTGTTGCAGGGCAATGCCGATGCTGGCAGAGAGCAACACCGCGGCGCTGGCCAGCGCTGCCAAAGTGGCCAGCATCCAGGGACGGTAAAAAATTTGGCGCAGCAAGGCGATGAAGGCTGACATCGAAGGCATCCAGTTGATAACCAAGGTATAGCAACGGAATCAATAATCACCCTCACCGTTTGGCGCTTCGCTGCAATCCATCCACGCGCTTTGTAGAAACAGCCTTGTGGCTGCGATGAGACCGTTAAGTCGATACAACTGCGTCGACCCAACTCGCCTCTTCGCAGCGCAAGGCTTGCAACAAGGACCCCGCCCGCCGTGACTCAACGCATACGGTTAAGTACCTGCAGCATCGCTGCTGTCTGCGCATCCGGCATACCGTCGAAGCGCTGCGGGCGGAAGCGCATCTGGAAGGCGGCGATCACATGACGTGTGGCGACATCCAGCACGCCGGTCTGCTCGATCTGATAGCCAAACCGTGCCAGCTCCTGCTGGTACCAGCCAACGCTTGGCGGGTTGACGCTGAAGTAGGCTTGCTGCCGTGCCACGGCGTTGGCATCCGGCCAGATACCCAGCCCGGCGTCGGCTAGGCGCTTCCACGGGAACAATGGCCCCGGGTCCAGCTTGCGCAGCGGGGCGATGTCACTGTGGCCGATGATATGGCGTGGTTCGATGTTGTTGCGTTTGACAATGTCCTTGAGCAGCGCGATCAGCGACTGGATCTGCGCCTCGCTGTAAGGGTGCCAGACCCGGCCGTTCGGGGTGTCGGTGAAGCCCGGGCTGACGATCTCGATACCAATGGACGAGGAGTTCAGCCAGGTGCGCCCCTGCCACTGGCTGTCACCGGCATGCCAGGCGCGACGGTTTTCATCTACCAGCTGATACACCGTAGCCGGGCCATCGCCGATCAGGTAATGGCTGCTGACCTCACCCTGGGTAAGCAGCGCCAGCGAGCGCTCCAGCGAAGCATTGGTGTAATGCAGGACAACGAACTGGATGCGGTTGTCCTGATTGGCCGAAGGGTGACTGCGGTCGATGCGCAGGCCCGTCGAGCAACCGGCGACAGACAACAGCAAAAAGGAAATCAGGGTTTTTTTAAGCGTGGAAAGCACGTCAGTGGCCTCAGCGTATGAGCGCTACAGTATAACGTGCTCACCTGCGCTGTGCCTGCCGGACAGCGGCTGGCTAACCATGCTCGACGCGATTGCGCCCCAGCTCCTTTGCCCGGTACAGCGCTGCATCGGCCCGTTTGAGCACCTGGTCGCTGCGTTCGCCAGAACGGAATGCACTCAGGCCGATGGAGGTGGTGATCACCACCCGTTCTCCCTTGAAGTGGAATGGGCAGGCTTCGACTGTGGCACGCAACACCTCGGCCACTTGCGCAGCGACTGCCGGCGTGGTCTGCGGCAGCAGCAGGACGAATTCCTCGCCGCCAAAGCGGGCGATGAAATCACGGCCCCGCAGACGCTTGCGCAACTGGTCGGCCACGATCTTGAGGACCTTGTCCCCAGCCAGATGACCATAGTTGTCGTTGATGCGTTTGAAATGGTCCAGGTCAAGAATCGCCATCGCCAGATGGCCGCCGTTTTCCTGCCAGTCAAGCATTTCGCGTTCGACTCGCTCGCTCCAGGCCGCACGGTTGGGCAGGCCGGTGAGCGGGTCCAGCAGGGCTTTCTGGCGCTGTTCTTCCAGGTGCTCGCGGTAGCCAAGCGCCTCATGCTCCATGCTCGCCACCCGCTCCGACAAGCCTTGCAGGCGACCGGCCAGTTCCTGCTCGCGGCGATCACGCTCGTGCTTGTGCTCGTCCATCGTCACCAGTAAGCCTTCCAGGCGGTTTTCCAGAATGTGCTTGAGGCTGTCTACATCGGCGGCACCTTGCATGCTGCTCTGCAGGCCGTCGACGTGCTCTCGCAGTTGGCTATCCAGCTCGCGGGCAGCAGTGCTGTTGTCCGCGTGGCCGGCGCTGGCCTCGTGCAGGTGGCTCTGGAAACCTTCCAGGCGTTCATTGAGTTGCTGCAGGTAGGTTTCGAATTCGTGCTGACCGCTGTCGGTAATCGCCA
Organism: Pseudomonas sp. YQ_6; assembly: GCF_043103245.1. Taxonomy (NCBI): domain Bacteria; kingdom Pseudomonadati; phylum Pseudomonadota; class Gammaproteobacteria; order Pseudomonadales; family Pseudomonadaceae; genus Pseudomonas; species Pseudomonas sp. YQ_6. Next base: position 102,982 of record NZ_JBICJR010000028.1, on the reverse strand, counting down.
GCATGAGTACTGCCAAGTCATCCAGCACCGGGATCAGCTCATACCAGTTCAAGCCGCGAGCAACCCGCTCGCGCATCTCCAGCGCCTGAGCCTTGTGTCGCTCGGGAAGGCTGAGGTCATCGAGCAGACCGATCAGGGTCTGCTCGATGTGCGCGGCAACCTGGCTGTAAGGCGGCTCCACTGCGTAGGGCAGGGCATAGGGGCCGTCTTCACCAAAGGTTACTTCAAGGGCTTGTAAGGGTTCTGCCTCAGCCAACGGCTCGCTGGCGGAAACTGCAGCTTCCGGCAATGGCGACTTGTCCCTTGGCAACGGGGCAGGCGGCATTTCGGCCGTTTCGATCAGCGCCGGGCCAAATGCCTCCAGCTCAAGCTCGGGCGCTTCGGCCACCTCGGCAGTCGGAGCAGCAGGGGCCGGCAACGGTTGTAGCGCATCGACGTCATCTGGCCGCGAGGGCTCGGCACTGCCGGCTGCCTGGGGCACAACCTCGGCAGCAGGCAACGCCACCGGCGCAAGCGCTGCTCCTGCCTGTGCATCTTCCTCGCGGCTTCCAAACAACCGCTGCAGAAAACCGGGTCGGGCTTCTTCACCCGACTTGCCAAGGGCCGACAGCGCGCGCCCCTGCAAGCCGCTCAACTCGCCCAAAAGCGGCGGCAGCTCGCGTGACTGGGCAACCCCGCCGTCGAGCTTCTTCGCCAGTTTTTTCAATGGCCGCGAGATATCGCTGGGCAGGGGCAGGCTTTGCAGTTGGCCAACCAGTGCGGTCAGCGCATCGCTGACCTGGTGCATGCGGGTTTCGCGACGCTGTTCGGAATCCAGTACCGCTTTCTCAAGGCGCGGAATCAAGCCAGCGAGGCCGGCGTCCATGTTGTCGCTGCGAATGACATCGCGCATTTCCTTCATGCACTCGTCTACCACCTTGTCACTGCCTTCAGCAGCCAGGGTGCTGCGCACCAGGCCTCGGCGCAGCAGGTCAAGACGGGCATCCCAACGGCGTTCGAGCTTTTCTTGCTGCTCGATGCTTTTAAGGTATTTTTCTTTCCAGCGCTCAGCGTCTTCAGTCATGCCCGGGTCCGCAAACGGTGATGGCAATTAGCTCAAAACCGGCAGCGTATCCACAGTCAATGCATCAGGCAATCGAATCTCGACAGCAACGGGAAGGTGGTCCGAAATTGGCTGCGCCAGCACCTCGACACGCTCCAGCGTGAGGCTTGAACTGAGCAGGATATGATCGAGGCAACGCTGCGGTCGCCAGCTGGGGAAGGTGGCCTCGACTTGTGGGGCGACCAGGCCCAAATCGCGCAGCGGCGAATGCTCCAGCAGGTCAGTGGCATGGGTGTTCATGTCACCCATCAGCACCTGGTGACGGTAACCGCCTATCAGCTCGCGGATATAACCCAGCTGCAGGGCGCGGGTCTTGGCCCCCAATGCCAGGTGCATCATCACCACTATCAGCGCATCTTCGCCTTCGCCAAACCGCACCAGAATCGCGCCACGCCCGACCGGGCCAGGCAACGGATGGTCTTCGAGCAGTTGCGGTTTCAGGCGGCTGAGCACACCGTTGCTGTGCTGGGCAAAACGCCCAAGGTTGCGGTTGAGCTGCTGGTACCAGTAGGGGAATGCCCCCAGGTGGGCCAGGTGTTCGACCTGGTTGACGTAGCCCGAGCGCAGGCTACCACCATCGGCTTCCTGCAGGGCCACCAGGTCGAAGTCGCCCAGCAGCCTGCCGATCTTCTGCAGGTTAACGGCACGCCCGTTATGCGGCAGCAGGTGCTGCCAGCTACGCGTCAGGTAATGGCGGTAGCGCTCGGTGCTGATGCCCACCTGGATGTTGAAACTGAGCAGCCGCAGACGACCATCCTCGGGCAGGCCTGGGGCCTGCAGGTGATGCTCGTTGACCTGCGGCTCGTGCAGGCCAATGCCACGCGTAGCTCTGAAGCGGGGCATGGGTGACGCCGCCTACTTGGCAGCGCGCTCCTTGTCGATCAGTTGGTCGGCGACATTCAGCACGCCTTCCGGCCCGCCGGCAGTCCCCAGGTCGAAGCGGTACTTACCGTTGACGACCATGCTAGGTACGCCGGTGATCTCATACTTCTTCGCCAATTCCTTGGCCTGTTTGACCTGGCCCTGGATGGCGAACGAGTCGAAGGTGGCGAGGAACTTGTCCTTGTCCACACCTTGAGTGGCGAGGAAGTCGGCCATGTCGTTCTTGTCGGTCAGGCGCTTGTGCTGGTTTTGAATGGCATCGAACACCGCAGCGTGCACCTTGTGCTCGACGCCCATGGCTTCGAGGGTCAGGAACATCTGGCCGTGTGCATCCCACGGGCCACCGAACATGGCCGGTACGCGCTTGAAGTTGACGTCCTTCGGCAGCTTTTCAGCCCAAGGGTTGATGGTCGGCTCGAAGTGGTAGCAGTGTGGGCAGCCGTACCAGAACAGCTCGACGACTTCGATCTTGCCAGGCACGGAAACCGGAACAGGGTTGCTCAGCTCGATGTATTCCTTGCCGGCCACAGGCTCGGCGGCCTGAACGGCAGTCATACCGAATACGCTGGCGGCGACCAGCGCAGCGCTGAGAATCAGTTTACGCATGCTTTACTCCTGAGCAGTCATGGGTCGCCACGACGCGACCTGCACTGAGACAGGCCGGGAAGGGCTCGAGTTCTGTAGTGTAACGGCTGCGGACGGAAAAAAGGGCAGCCCGGCCGCCCTTTCATCATTGACCTACAACATTAACCGAAAGTTAATGCAGGCCCTGGATGTAGCTGGCCAACGCTTCGATGTCATGGTTGCTCAGCTTGCCAGCGATGGTGCGCATGGTCATGGCATCGCCATCGTTGGTGCGGTTGCCTTCGCGGAAGTCAGTGAGCTGCTTGGCCACGTACTGCGAGTGTTGCCCGCCCAGGTGCGGGAAGCCGGCCAGGGCGATGCCCGCGCCATTAGGCGAGTGGCAGCCAGTGCAGGCCGGCATGCCCTTTTCCAGGTCGCCGCCATTGAACAGCGCGCGGCCGCGCTCGACCAGCTTGGGATCGGCGGCACCCACGCTGCCTTTCTGGCTGGAGAAGTAGGCGGCGATATCGGCCAGATCCTGGTCGCTGAATGCGGCCAGCATGCCTGTCATTTCCAGCACGGTACGCTTGCCCGACTTGATATCGTGGAGTTGTTTTTCGAGATAGCGCTGGCCTTGGCCGGCCAGTTTCGGGAAGTTCGGTGCCAGGCTGTTGCCGTCGGGATTGTGGCAGGCGCCACAAACGGCGGTCTTGGCCTGGCCAGCGGCGGCATCGCCTTTGATAGGTTGCGCAGCAGTGGCCGCACCAGCGACACCCAAGGTCAACAGCAGACTCACGACTAGTTTGTTCATCAGCTAATCCAACACGGCTAAGGGTGAAATGTTATGTATCGGGACTGCCGCTCATCCAAAGGATGACCAAACGGTAGTCCTCGGCACTGCAGTCCATGCACAATCCACGCGGCGGCATAGCCTTGAAACCCTGGGTCACGTGCTTCACCAGTACATCCATGCCTTGCGCCAGCCTTGGCTCCCATGCTGCCCGGTCACCCCGTCTGGGTGCCTGTGGCAACTGCCCGGTGTGACAGGCCGCACACGTGCGGTTGTACAACACCTCGGGATCCTGTGTAGCCTGTGCGCTGAAAAACGGCAGGAACATACCGACAGCAAGCAGCCATTTCGCCATGCGGAACGACCTTCAGGGTTGGGGGCCGCGCTGCGTTCTGTTGCGCGAGCTATTGTTCGACACCCCATGCCCGTTCTCCTTCGCTGGGAGAATGAGCACACAAAAACTGGGGCATTATATACTTCCGCCATCCAAACGGAAACGACACCGCTTGCCAGGCTTGGCTCTACAAAGTCAGGCAACACCCACATCGGATATCCCATGCAAGTCAAGAACCCCATCCTCGGCCTCTGCCAGAAAGCCAAATTCGCCCTCAGCGCAGCCAAGGTCGAACAATGCCCGGACGACCAGGGTTACGAGGTGGCTTTTGCCGGCCGTTCCAACGCCGGCAAATCCAGCGCCCTCAATACCCTGACTCATGCCAGCCTGGCGCGTACCTCGAAAACTCCCGGGCGCACCCAGCTGTTGAATTTCTTCAGTCTGGACGATGAACGGCGTTTGGTCGACCTGCCGGGCTATGGTTATGCAAAAGTCCCGATTCCGCTCAAGCAGCACTGGCAGAAACACCTGGAAGCCTACCTGGGCAGCCGTGAGTGCCTGCGTGGCGTGATCCTGATGATGGACGTGCGTCACCCGATGACCGACTTCGACAAGATGATGCTCGACTGGGCCAAGGCCAGCAGCATGCCGATGCACATCCTGCTGACCAAGGCCGACAAGCTGACCCACGGCGCGGGCAAGAACACACTGCTGAAAGTCCAGTCGGAAATCCGCAAGGGCTGGGGGGATGGCGTGACCATCCAGCTGTTCTCGGCACCCAAGCGCCTGGGCGTGGAAGACGCCTACCGGGTGCTGGCGGACTGGATGGAGCTGGAAGACAAGCCGGTCATTTAATGCTTTGCGCCTGAACCGTAGGGGCGGGTTTACCCGCGAAAGGGCCGGGCCTGCTCTCCACCCGCCGTTCACCGTTGCCGCCACTACCCTATTCGCGGGTAAACCCGCTCCTACACCTGATCGGGGTTGGACACGCTTTGGTGATTGGGCGCAGGCCCTTGTAGGCGCGAGTTTACCCGCGAATGCAGCGGTGAATTCGACATCGCATTCGCGGGTAAACCCGCTCCTACGGGGGCTCAGTACAAGCCATCCGGCAAATTCCGGGCAAAAAAAACCCCGGACTTCGTATGGGGAGGGGGAAGTTCGGGGTCCAAGTCCGGACCGCTAGGGCGGGGTCCAGATATCTGCCAACACTTAACACAACATAGGAGCATCGAAGGGCTTCACCAGCCATTCAGTTACTCTGAGTTCCGCTTCACCGGTTTAGTTCCGAAGCCCACAAAACTATTTGCGATAGTTTCATGAAACTTAAGCACCCACGGCACTGAGCGGTGTCCGGATCCGCGTCACTACGCCGCAGATCCTACACAGTTTTACCTGCTCAATCAGTGAGCTTCGTCCCAATTCGCACCAACTCCTGCCTCGACAAGCAGCGGCACATCCAGCTGCGCGGCCTGGCTCATGTGCTGGCGAATTTCATCTTTCACCTGCTGCACCAGGTCCTCGCGTACTTCAAGCACCAGTTCGTCGTGCACCTGCAGGATCACCCGGGCATCCAGCCCGCTCTCACTCAACCAGTTATCTACCTTGACCATGGCCCGCTTGATGATGTCGGCAGCAGTACCCTGCATTGGGGCGTTGATCGCCGTGCGCTCGGCGCCCTTGCGCAGGGCAGGGTTCTTGGCATTGATGTCTGGCAAGTACAGCCGACGGCCAAACAGGGTCTCGACAAAGCCTTGCTCGGCCGCCTGGGCGCGGGTGCGCTCCATATAGGCCAGCACGCCTGGGTAGCGGGCAAAATAGCGATCGATGTAGTCCTGTGACTGCTTGCGGTCGACGCCGATCTGCTTGGCCAGGCCAAAGGCGCTCATGCCGTAGATCAGGCCGAAGTTGATGGCCTTGGCGCTGCGGCGCTGGTCGGTGGTCACGTCTTCCAGGGCCACACCGAACACTTCGGCTGCTGTGGCGCGGTGCACGTCCAGGTCATTGCGGAAGGCATGCAGCAAGCCTTCGTCCTTGGCCAGGTGGGCCATGATGCGCAGTTCGATCTGTGAATAGTCCGCCGCCAGAAGCTTGTAACCCGGACTGGCGATGAACGCCTGGCGGATACGCCGCCCTTCAGCGGTGCGGATCGGGATGTTCTGCAAGTTCGGGTCGCTCGACGACAACCGGCCGGTGGCCGCCACGGCCTGCTGGTAGGACGTGTGGATACGCCCGGTGCGCGGGTTGATCTGCCCCGGTAACTTGTCGGTGTAGGTGCTCTTGAGCTTGCTCAGGCTGCGGTACTGCATCAGCACCTCTGGCAGCGGGTAACCTTGTAAGGCCAGTTCGTCGAGCACCGCTTCGGCGGTGGATGGCTGGCCCTTGGCGGTCTTGCTCAACACCGGCATGCCCAGCTTGTCGTAAAGGATCGTGCCCAGCTGCTTGGGCGAGCCGAGGTTGAACGTCTCACCGGCGAGCTCGTAGGCACGCAGCTCCAGCTCAGCCATCTTCACGCCCAGCTCACCGCTCTGTACTTTCAACAGCTCGGCATCGACCAACGCACCCTGGCGCTCGATCCTGGCCAGCACCGGCACCAGCGGCATCTCGATATCCATCAGCACCGGTTGCACGCTCGGCGTCTGTGCCAGGCGGGCCTGCAATGCATGGTGTAGGCGCAGGGTGATGTCGGCGTCTTCGGCGGCGTAGGGGCCGGCCTTGTCCAGGTTGATCTGGTTGAAAGTAAGCTGCTTGGCACCCTTGCCGGCGATGTCCTCGAAGGCGATCGTGGTGTGGTCGAGGTACTTCTGCGCCAGGCTGTCCATGTCATGACGGGTGGCGGTGGAGTTCAGCACGTACGATTCGAGCATGGTGTCGTAGGCCACGCCGCGCATCTCGATGGCAGGGGAGCCATTGGCGAGGATGTTGATGTCGTACTTGGCGTTCTGCCCGACCTTGGCCTTGGCCGGGTCCTCCAGCAGTGGTTTCAGCGCCAGCAGCACGGCCTCGCGGTCCAGCTGGGCCGGCGCGCCTTCGTAATCGTGGGCCAGCGGCACATAGGCCGCTTCATGCGGCTCGACTGCGAAGGACAGGCCGACCAACTGCGCCTGCTGGGCGTCCAGGCCGGTGGTCTCGGTGTCGAAGGCAAACAGCGGTGCCTGGCGCAGCTTCTCCAGCCAGGCGTCGAATCGGGCCTGGTCGAGAATGGTTTCGTATTTGGGCTCGACCTTGGCCGCAGGCTCCACGGCCGGGGCGACATCATCACCAGCCTTGGCCGCATCGCGCTGCACTTCGGCGACCCAGCTCTTGAACTCCATCTCGGTGTACAACGCCAGCAACGCCTCGCGGTCAGGTTCACCGCACACCAGCGCCTCGACCTCCACATCCAGCGGCACGTCAACCTTGATGGTGGCCAGTTCGTAGGACAGGAATGCCGCGTCGCGGTGCTCCTCCAGCTTGGCCGGCAAGGTCTTGGCGCCGCGAATGGCCAGCGTTGGCACCTTGTCCAGGTTGGCGTAAAGGTCGCTGAGGCCGCCGCCGATGCCGGTCAGCAGCCCCACCGCCGTTTTTTCGCCCACGCCCGGCACGCCGGGGATGTTGTCGACCTTGTCACCCATCAGGGCCAGGAAGTCGATGATGTGTTCCGGGCCGACGCCGAATTTCTCGTGCACGCCAGCCACGTCCAGCACGCTTCCGGTCATGGTGTTGACCAAGGTAATGTGCCCGTCCACCAGCTGCGCCATGTCCTTGTCACCGGTCGAGATGATCACCGGGCGACCCAGGGCGGCACTGCTGCGCGCCAGGGTGCCGATCACGTCGTCAGCCTCGACACCCTCCACACACAGCAGCGGGTAGCCCAGCGCCTTGACGCTGGCGTGAAGCGGCTCGATCTGTACCCGCAGGTCGTCCGGCATGCTGGGGCGGTTGGCCTTGTACTCGGCGAACATGGCATCGCGGAAAGTGCCGCCCTTGGCGTCGAACACCACGGCGAACAGGCTGTCGGGGTATTGCTTGCGCAGGCTCTTGAGCATGTTCAGCACACCCTTCACCGCGCCGGTCGGCATGCCCTTGGACGTGGTCAGCGGTGGCAGCGCGTGGAAGGCGCGATAAAGGTAGGAGGAACCGTCCACCAGGACGAGGGGCGCTTGGCTCATGAGCAGAATCAACCTTTTCGACGGGTCCGGCGCTAGAATAGCCAGAATCATTGACGACAAAGGGACTAGGTTATCATGCGCACACTCAATCGCCTGTTACTGCTCGGCCTGTTGGCAACCATGCCTGTCGTCACCCTGGCGGCGGACGACGCCCCCTCGGCCGATCCCGAGGTGACCATTCGCACGGAAGGCGATAAAACCATCCAGGAATACCGGCAAAACGGCTTCCTGTATGCGATCAAGATCACGCCGAAAAACGGCAAGCCTTACTTTCTGGTACGCGCTGATGGCACTGATGCCAATTTCATTCGATCCGACCAGCCGGACATGCTGATTCCGTCCTGGAAGATCTTCGAGTGGTAAGCTGACGCGCACCGTTCACATCAACCCGGCACTTCCCGGCGGAAGTGCCCGTATGGGCAATTTTTCATCATGTCAGTCTTCACCCCCGTGACCCGGCCTGAGCTGGAAACCTTTCTGGCGCCGTACGAGCTGGGCCGTCTGCTCGACTTCCAGGGCATTGCCGCCGGTACCGAGAACAGCAATTTCTTCGTCAGCCTCGAACAGGGGGAGTTCGTCCTGACGCTGATCGAGCGTGGGCCCAGCGAGGACATGCCGTTCTTCATCGAGCTGCTCGATACCCTGCACGGTGCCGACATGCCGGTGCCCTATGCCATTCGTGATCGCGACGGCAACGGCCTGCGCGAGCTGTGCGGCAAGCCTGCATTGCTGCAGCCCAGGCTGTCGGGCAAACACATCAAGGCACCCAACAACCAGCACTGCGCACAGGTCGGCGAGCTACTGGCACACATTCACCTGGCCACCCGAGAGCACATCATCGAGCGCCGCACCGACCGCGGCCTGGACTGGATGCTGGCCTCGGGTGCCGAGCTACTGCCACGCCTGACTGCGGAGCAAGCCGCATTACTGCAGCCGGCGCTGGACGAAATCAGCGCACACAAGGCGCAGATCCTGGCCTTGCCGCGGGCCAACCTGCATGCCGACCTGTTCCGCGACAACGTGATGTTCGAAGGCACCCACCTGACCGGTGTGATCGACTTCTACAATGCCTGCTCCGGGCCAATGCTGTATGACATCGCCATCACCGTGAACGACTGGTGCCTGGATGAGCAGGGCGCGGTGGATGTACCACGCGCCCAGGCGCTGCTGGCAGCCTATGCGGCGCTACGGCCGTTCACTGCAGCCGAAGCCGAGCTGTGGCCGGAAATGTTGCGGGTAGGCTGCGTGCGTTTCTGGCTGTCGCGCCTGATTGCGGCCGAGTCGTTTGCCGGGATGGATGTGATGATCCACGATCCGAGCGAGTTCGAAGTGCGTTTGGCGCAGCGCCAGCAGGTGGCTTTGCACCTGCCGTTCGCGCTGTAGACCGCGTCTGCTTCTTCGCGGGTGAACCCGCTCCCACAGGGATAGCGACAGCCTTGAGGCCTGTGCAGTACCTGTGGGCGGATTCACCCGCGAAGGGGCCGGTACAGGCTTACAACTGTTCCAGGCAGCCTGCCAGGTCACCGCCCAGCTTCTCCAGCAAGCGCTCATACCCTTTGCCATCCACCGAATCGGTGCCACCCAAGGCATCCAGCTCGGCAAGGCGTACCGGCAACCCGGCAGTCAGGGTCTCGGCCAATCGCGGCCGCAGTGGCGGCTCGCTGAACACGCAGGTCTTGCCCACTTCCTGAAGACGCTTGCGCATGGCCGCCACATGTTGCGCCCCAGGCTGCACCTCGGATGCCACGCTGAACACGCCCGCGTGCTTCAAGCCATATTCAGCTTCAAAATAGTCGAAGGCTTCGTGGAAGACGAAGTACGGCTTGCCGGCAATACCGGTCACGCGCGCCTTGATACGCCCATCCAACGCATCCAGGCGTTCATCGAAGGCCTTCAGATTGCTCTGATAGCGAGCCGCATTGGCCGGGTCGACGTGGGCCAGGTCAGCTGCCATCTTCGCCGCGATAACTCGCGCATTGACCGACGATAGCCACAGATGCGCATCCAGGCTGCCTGGGCGGTGGTCGTGGTCATGATCGTCATGGTCTTCTTCGTTATGGGAATGGCTGTCCTCGCCAAAGTGGCGCAGCTTCATGCCCGGCAGCGACTGCACAGCCACTGTGGCCTTGCTGCGGCTTCCCAGCACACGCGCAAGGAAGTTCTCCATGTCCGGGCCGATCCAGTACACCAGGTCGGCATCGCCTACCCGCCGCACGTCGGAGGGGCGCAGCGCATAGTGGTGGGGTGAAGCGCCGGGCGGCAGCAGCACGTCAGGGCTGCCAACACCCTCCTGCACGGCAGCGGCAATCTGCTGCAGGGGCTTGATAGTGGTGAGCACACGCACGTCGGCCTGCGCGGATAATGCGATGAAAGCGACAAACAGAGCCAGGAATCGGGACACGGTGGATACTCGAATCTGCAGAAACAGGTAACATAATAACGTCTCTGTCCAGAACCGTCGCTGCCCATGTCCATCACACCGCTGGCCAACCGTCCTCACGACCACTCCCATTGCGTACACAGTGCACTGGCTGAAGCCGACGCCTTGTGCACCCGCCAGGGCCTGCGCCTGACAGCCCTGCGCCGCCGTGTGCTGGAGCTGGTGTGGCAGAGCCACAAGCCACTGGGCGCCTACGACATCCTCGCTGTGCTCAGTGAGCAGGACGGCCGCCGCGCCGCGCCGCCCACGGTGTACCGTGCGCTGGACTTCCTGCTGGAAAACGGCCTGGTACATCGCATCGCATCGCTGAACGCCTTCATCGGCTGCAGCCACCCCGAGCACGTGCACCAAGGCCAGTTCCTGATCTGCCGGGCTTGCCATGTGGCCATCGAACTCGAGCAGAGCAGCATCAGCGAGGCCATCATCAACAGCGCCAAAGGCGTGGGTTTCACGGTGGAGACCCAGACCGTGGAAGTGGTCGGCCTGTGCGGTAACTGCCGGAGCGCGGCATGAGTGACGCCCTGATTCGCCTGGAGCAGGTCGGCGTCACCTTTGGCGGTGAGGCGGTGCTCGACAGCATCGACCTGTCGGTCGCCCCAGGCCAGATCGTCACCCTGATTGGCCCCAACGGGGCGGGCAAGACGACCCTGGTGCGCGCCGTACTTGGCCTGCTCAAGCCACATCGCGGCAAGGTATGGCGCAAACCCAAGCTGCGCATTGGCTACATGCCGCAGAAGATTCAAGTTGATGCCACGCTGCCGCTGTCGGTGCTGCGCTTCCTGCGCCTGGTGCCCGGCGTAGACCGCGCGGCAGCCTTGTCGGCGCTGCAGGAAGTGGGCGCCGAGCAGGTCATCGACAGCCCGATCCAGACTATTTCCGGCGGCGAAATGCAACGCGTGCTGCTGGCCCGCGCCCTGCTGCGCGAACCCCAGTTGCTGGTGCTCGACGAACCGGTACAAGGTGTGGACGTGGTCGGCCAGACCGAGCTTTACAACCTCATCACCCGCCTGCGCGACCGCCACGGCTGCGGCGTACTGATGGTGTCCCACGACCTGCACCTGGTCATGAGCGCTACCGACCAGGTGGTGTGCCTGAACCGCCACGTATGCTGCTCGGGCCACCCCGAGCAAGTCAGCGGTGATCCGGCGTTCGTCGAACTGTTCGGCAAGACCGCACCGAGCCTGGCCATCTACCACCACCATCACGACCACAGCCACGACCTGCATGGCTCGGTGGTCGCCCCTGGCACCCATGTTCACGGAGAGCACTGCAAGCATGGCTGATTTTCTTCTCTACGCCTTGCTTGCCGGCTTGTCCCTGGCACTGGTTGCAGGCCCACTGGGCTCCTTCGTGGTATGGCGGCGCATGGCCTATTTTGGCGACACCCTGTCTCACGCCGCGCTGCTCGGTGTGGCCCTGGGCTTTGCCCTGGATGTCAGCCCGGCGCTGGCGGTAACCGTGGGCTGCCTGTTGCTGGCGATTCTGCTGGTGACATTGCAGCAACGCCAGCCGTTGGCCTCCGACACCCTCCTGGGTATCCTGGCCCCCAGCACCTTGTCGCTGGGCCTGGTGGTGCTGAGCTTCATGCACGATGTGCGCATCGACCTGATGGCTTACCTGTTTGGCGATCTGCTGGCCATCAGCACCAGCGACCTGGCCTGGATCCTCGGTGGCAGTACACTGGTCCTGCTGCTGCTCGCTGTGCTGTGGCGGCCGCTGCTGGCGGTTACCGTGCACGAAGAACTGGCCATGGTCGAAGGCCTGCCCGTGGCCGGCCTGCGCTTGGCGCTGATGCTGCTGATCGCAGTGGTGATTGCGGTTGCCATGAAAATCGTTGGCGTGTTGCTGATCACCTCGCTGCTGATCATTCCTGCGGCTGCGGCACAGCGCCACGCCCGCTCACCAGAGCAGATGGCCTTGGGTGCCAGCTTGCTGGGTGTCACCGCAGTGTGCGGCGGCCTGGCCATGTCCTGGTTCAAGGACACCCCCGCCGGGCCCTCGATCGTGGTCTGCGCCGCAGTGCTATTCTTGCTGAGCCTGGCCCTGCCAAAACGCTGAAAAGCAAGGCGTGTGCAGGCACGCCTTGCAACCTTTGGCCGGTAAAGGGTCTGTAAGGCCTATTTTCGAGCGTGCGCACCTGGGTGTAGACTTGCTCGCTTTTTGCGCAAATAGAGAGTCGCAGGAATGAAGCCGTTCGCCTCCCGTTATCTGCTTGTTGCCGCGTTTTCCCTGATCCTGGCTGCCTGTTCCAATGCGCCGGTCGAACAGGCCACCGCACCTGCTCAAGCAGATGCCTGGCAGCAGTTGCAACAGAACATCGCCAGCAACGAGCTGGCTACCGCCGAAGACCAGCTTGCAGCACTGCAGGCCCAGTCGCCGGATGATGCACGCCTGGAGCAATACCAGCGCCAATTGGCCGAAGCTTATCTGCAACGTAGCCAGATCGTCCTGCAGAAGGGTGATGTGAACGCGGCAGCTACCGCGCTGGCCCGTGCCCGGGCCCTGATGCCGCAGGCGCCAGCGGTCACCGGCGGGGATGCCGTGACCCAGGCCCGCAAGGCCGAGCTGGAAAAGGCTGAAGCTGCGCTGAAAGCCGCCGAGGCCAAGCCCGAGGCACGCATCATCGACCCGACAGCGCCAAGTACCGTGGTGGCGTTGAAGACCACTGACAGCCGCGCGCTGCGCCGCCAACTGGACGACATTGCCGCCGATGTGGTGAGTTACCAGTGTGAGGTGGTATTCCAGGTACCGCGCACCGAGGATGCACCTTGGCTGAAGACCTTGCTGGAAAAGCGTGTGCGCAAGATTGACAGTGGGTTCGAGCTGAAGCAGAAGCATGAGATTCAGCGCTCGCTGCCGGCACAGGTGGTGCTGGTCCCGCATCAGCAGTAAAAGCTTCGCGGGTAAACCCGCTCCTACATCAGGAGCGGGTTTACCCACGAAAAGGCCTTGTCAGGCAGGAACAGCTTCAGCTGCCGCCTCCCGCTCCCACACCCGGTGGCCTTCAACCGCTTTGACAAAGGCATCCACTGCCTTCTGCTCATCCCCGAGCAACAGCCCCTTGTCCTCCTTGAGCCCCAACGCTTTCGCCAATTCCTTGGTCAGCACCAGCGCCTTCAAGTGCTTGTAACCCTCCAGCACGAAGTGCTTGGCCAATCCGCTAGCCGCCAGCGCATCCGTAGAGGCCTTGCCCGCTGGCACGATAATCCCGTCGAACATGATCGAAGGCATCCCCTCCATCGACGCCGCTACCGGTAGTTGCTTGCCATCCGCCGCCTTCACCGGCGCCGAGGTCGGCCCCAGCAGCATCGGCCGGGCACTGTGCGCTTCCAGGGCCTTGACCAGTTTGTCCACGCTGGCAGCGTCGACGCCATCGGCAACCAGCACGGCAATCTTGCGCCCCTTGATACCCACCGAACCTGGGTGGTTCATCTGGCTCAGCGCAGGCGATTGCGCCAGCTGGCTACCCTTCACCTGCACCGTACCCGCTTTCGGCGCAGGGAGGCCCAGGTTGGCCGCAACCGCCGCCGCCAGCTTCAGGTCGATGTTGGCGAGAATTTCATTCACTTCACGGGCGCGGATATGTTCACGCTCCACTTTGCCCAACTCGAAGCTGTAAGCCTTGATGATGTGCTGTTGCTCGGTCGGGCTCATGCTCTGGAAGAACAGCCGAGCCTGCGAGAAGTGATCACCGAACGACTCACTGCGCTGGCGAATCTTGTGCGCATCGATACGCTCCTGATAGCTCTCGAAGCCGCCATCTTGCGCCGCAGGTGGGGTTTCCTTCGGCCAGCCGCCGTCAATCGAGTTGGGCTCGTAGGAAGCCCGGCCCTTGTGCACAACGTGCTGGTGCAGCGCATCACGCTGATTGTTGTGGTTCGGCGCTACCGGCCGGTTGATCGGGATCTGGTGGAAGTTCGGCCCACCCAGGCGGCTGATCTGGGTATCGGTGTACGAGAACAGCCGGCCCTGCAGCAGCGGGTCGTTGGTAAAGTCGATACCTGGCACGATATGGCCTGGGCAGAACGCCACTTGCTCGACCTCGGCAAAGAAATTGTCCGGGTTGCGGTTGAGCACCATCTTGCCCAGCGGCGTGACGGGTACCAGTTCCTCCGGGATGATCTTGGTTGGGTCCAACAGGTCGAAGTCGAATTTGTGTTCGTCAGCCTCAGGCACAATCTGCACGCCCAGCTCCCATTCCGGGTAGTCACCGGTTTCGATGGCTTCCCATAGGTCACGGCGCTGGAAGTCAGTGTCCTTGCCCGCCAGTTTCTGGGCTTCGTCCCACAGCAGGGAATGCACGCCCTGGCGCGGTTTCCAATGAAACTTGACGAAGCTCGCCACGCCCTCGGCATTGATCAGGCGGAAGGTATGCACGCCAAAGCCTTCCATCATTCGAAGGCTGCGCGGGATGGCGCGGTCAGACATGGCCCACATGACCATATGGGCCGACTCCGGCACCAGCGAGACGAAATCCCAGAAGGTGTCATGAGCCGAACCGCCGGTCGGTATCTCGTTGTGTGGCTCTGGCTTCACCGCGTGGACAAAATCGGGGAACTTGATCGCATCCTGGATGAAGAACACCGGCATGTTATTGCCGACCAAGTCGAAATTGCCTTCATCTGTATAGAACTTGACGGCAAAGCCCCGCACATCTCGCACCGTATCGCCAGAACCGCGTGGGCCCTGAACCGTCGAGAAGCGGACAAAAACCGGGGTGATCTTTTCCGGATCTTGCAGGAAGCCGGCCTTGGTCAGCTCGGCGTGGTTGCCATAGCTCTGGAAGAATCCGTGTGCCCCGGTACCGCGGGCGTGCACGATACGCTCGGGGATACGCTCATGGTCGAAGTGGGTGATTTTCTCGCGCATGATGAAGTCTTCAAGCAGCGAAGGTCCGCGATCGCCCGCCTTGAGGGAGTTCTGGTTGTCAGCAATGCGCACGCCTTGGTTGGTCCGCAGCGCCTGCCCGGTCGCATCGCTGCGGTCGGCCTCCAGGCTCTGCAGCTTGACATTGGTGTTGGCCCTGTCAGGGGTCTGGGTACCGGCGGCCTCGCTGTGCTTGGGCGCATCCGTTTTCTTGCTGGGCATGATCGGCTCTCCTCATCAGTCTTAAGGCGTGCCCGTTCAGGGCTTGTTCAAGTAGTGACTGGAGGACGTTGCCGAGCGTTCAATCAGGATTACCGGTTGTCGCGATATGCCCGATGGATTGGTGCATGACGAAATAAATGCTAAGAACAGCTATGGGAAAAGGCTAAAATGCGCGACCCCAGCTAACCGCTGACCCAAATTTCAATGCGCCCCACAAGGTTCGCTACGTGATCGAGTTCCAACAGGTACATAAAACCTACCGCGTTGCCGGTAGGGAAATCCCCGCACTGAATCCGACCAGCCTGACCATCGAAGATGGCCAGGTGTTCGGCCTGATCGGCCATTCCGGCGCAGGCAAAAGCACCATGCTGCGCCTGATCAACCGCCTGGAGGAACCCTCCGGCGGCACGATCATCGTCGACGGCGAAGACGTCACCGCGTTCAACGCCAGCCAGTTGCGGGGCTTCCGCCAGCAGGTCGGGATGATTTTCCAGCACTTCAACCTGCTGGCCTCCAAGACCGTCGCCGACAACGTCGCCCTGCCACTGGCCCTGGCCGGTGAGCTGTCGCGCAGCGAAATCGACAAGCGCGTCACCGAGCTACTGGCTCGCGTTGGCCTGTCGGACCACGCCAAAAAGTACCCGGCGCAGCTGTCCGGCGGCCAGAAACAGCGCGTCGGCATTGCCCGCGCCCTGTCCACCAACCCGAAGATCCTGCTATGCGACGAGGCCACCAGTGCCCTCGACCCGCAAACCACGGCCTCGGTCCTGCAACTGCTGGCCGAGATCAACCGTGAACTGAAGCTGACCATCGTGTTGATCACTCACGAGATGGACGTGATCCGCCGTGTCTGCGACCGCGTGGCAGTGATGGACGCCGGTCAGATCGTCGAGCAAGGCTCGGTGGCCGAGGTGTTTCTGCACCCCCAGCACCCCACCACCAAGCGCTTCGTCCAGGAAGACGAGCAGGTCGACGAAGGCGAGCAGCGCGACGACTTTGCCCACGTGCCAGGCCGCATCGTACGCCTGACCTTCCAGGGCGACGCCACCTACGCACCGCTGCTGGGCACCGTGGCCCGCGAAACCGGTGTGGACTACAGCATCCTCGCCGGGCGTATCGACCGCATCAAGGATGTCCCCTATGGCCAGCTCACTCTCGCCCTGATCGGCGGAGACATGGAAGCGGCGTTCGCCCGCTTCAAGGCAGCTGACGTACATATGGAGGTACTGCGTTGATGGACGCCCTGAATTTCTTTGCCAACGTCGACTGGGCCGAAATCTGGCTGGCCACCGTCGACACCATGATCATGCTGTTCGGCTCGCTGTTCTTCACCGTGCTGCTGGGCCTGCCACTGGGCGTGCTGCTGTTCCTCTGCGGGCCAAAGCAGATGTTCGAACAGAAAGGCGTCTACGCGCTGCTGTCGCTGGTGGTCAACATCCTGCGCTCGCTGCCATTCATCATTTTGCTGATCGTGATGATCCCGTTCACCGTGCTGATCACCGGTACCTCGCTGGGCGTTGCAGGCGCCATCCCGCCGCTGGTGGTGGGTGCCACGCCGTTCTTTGCGCGCCTGGTTGAAACCGCCTTGCGTGAAGTGGACCGCGGCATCATCGAAGCCACCCAGTCGATGGGCGCCACAACCCGCCAGATCATCACCAGTGCGCTGCTGCCGGAAGCCCGTCCGGGCATCTTCGCGGCCATTACCGTAACCGCCATCACCCTGGTTTCTTACACCGCCATGGCCGGTGTGGTGGGTGCCGGTGGCCTTGGTGACCTGGCTATCCGGTTCGGTTACCAGCGTTTCCAGACCGATGTGATGGTAGTGACCGTGGTACTGCTGCTGGTACTGGTTCAAGTACTGCAGAGCGTGGGCGACAAACTGGTCGTGCATTTTTCCCGTAAGTAACCCCAATGGGGTCGGCCTGGCCGACCCGTTCGGGGGCCGTCGCGGCCCTCACAAGGAGTGATCAATGAAGAAGCTGCTTGCTGTCGCTGCCGCTGTCGCGGCCTTCTCGGCCCAGGCCGATACCCTTACCGTCGCCGCCACCCCGGTGCCGCACGCCGAGATCCTCAACTTCGTCAAACCACAACTGGCGAAAGAGGGCGTAGAGCTGAAGGTCAAGGAATTCACCGACTACATCCAACCGAACGTGCAGGTGGCCGAAAAGCGCCTGGACGCCAACTTCTTCCAGCACCAGCCTTACCTGGATGAGTTCAACAAGGCCAAGGGTACCCAGCTGGTGAGCGTGGCAGGCGTGCACATCGAGCCACTGGGCGTGTATTCGACCAAGATCAAGAAGCTGGACGAGCTGTCCTCCGGCGCCACCGTGGTCATCCCCAACGACGCCACCAACGGCGGCCGCGCCTTGCTGCTGCTGGACAAGGCTGGCGTGATCAAGCTCAAGGACAACAAGAACATCCTGTCGACCGTGAAGGATGTTGCCGAAAACCCGAAAAACGTGAAGTTCCGTGAGCTGGAAGCCGCCACCATCCCGCGCGTGCTGACCCAGGTAGATGCCGCCCTGATCAACACCAATTACGCGCTGGAAGCCAAGCTGAACCCGGAAAAAGACGCGCTGGCCATCGAGGGCAGCGACTCGCCTTACGTGAACATCCTGGTTGCCCGCCCGGACAACAAGGACTCGGACGACATGAAGAAACTGGCGGCTGCACTGCACTCGCCTGAGGTGAAGCAGTTCATCATCGAGAAGTACAAAGGCGCTGTGGTTCCGGCGTTCTGATCCGACCTATCACGCTCTATTCTTCGCGGGTAAACCCGCCCCTACACACATCGTTGTAGGAGCGGGGTTACCCGCGAAGCTTTTGGGGCTGACTCAATCCCGCTTGACCAGCCCCGGCAGCTGCGCCCCCAGCTTCTGGTTGTTGAACGGCGCCCGAATGAACCCACGCTGTCTCCCATCCGGGCCGACGATCGCCAGATTACCGCTGTGATCCACGGTATACCCCGGCTTGCTGGTATCCGCCGGAATGAACGGAATGCTCAAGGCATTGGCCAGCTTCTGGGTATCCTCGATCGACCCCGCCACGCCGACAAAGTCCTTGTCGAAATAGCCCAGATACTGCTTCAACTGGTTCGGCGTGTCGCGGTTAGGGTCCACGCTCACCAACACCACCTGCAGCCGGTCGACGGCATCCTTGGGCAGCTCGCTCTTCACCTGGCGCAGCTGGGCCAGTGTGGTCGGGCAGATGTCCGGGCAGTAGGTGTAGCCAAAGAACAGCAGCGACCATTTGCCCTTGAGGTCATCCATCTGCACCGGCTGGCCGTCCTGATTGGTCATGGTGACATCAGCCACGGCGCGGCTCTGCGGCAGCAGGATGATGCCCGCATCAATCAGCTCGGCAGGGTTGGGCTGGTCACGACCATTAAGCACCTTGTTGACGGTCAGGCCCAGGATCAACGCGACCAGGGCAACGAGGATGAAGACGGTTTTCTGGGTTCGGGTCATAGGCTCAGCAACAGGTAGTGGTCAAGAAGCAACGCGATGAACAGCGCGAACAGGTAGCCGATAGAGTACTTGAAGGTGCCGATCGCCGCGTGCGGCCGGCTGCTACGGTACAACACCCAGGCCCAACGCAGGAAGCGCAGGCCCAAGCCCAGGGCACAGGCCAGGTACAGCGGGCCACTCATGTGGATGGCATACGGGAGCAGGCTCACCGCCAGCAGGATCAGGGTGTACAGCAGGATATGCAGTTTGGTGTAGCGCTCGCCGTGGGTCACCGGCAACATCGGGATATCGGCCTTGGCGTATTCCTCCTTGCGGTGGATGGCCAGCGCCCAGAAATGCGGCGGGGTCCAGGCGAAAATGATCAGCACAAGCAGCAAGGGTTCGGCGCTGACATGGCCGCTTACCGCCACCCAGCCGAGCAACGGCGGAGCGGCACCGGCCAGGCCACCGATGACGATGTTCTGTGGCGTGGCGCGCTTGAGAAAGCCGGTGTAGAGCACCGCATAACCGAGTAATGAGGCCAGGGTCAGCCAGGCGGTTAGGGCGTTGGTGAACACCAGCAGCAGGACCATGCCCAGCAGCGCCAGGGCCAAGGCGAACAACAGCGCCGGCAGAGGCTCGACTCGGCCTTGGGCCAAAGGCCGTTTGTGGGTGCGTGCCATCAGCGCATCGATACGCCGATCCACCACATGATTGACCACTGCCGCGCCACCCGCGCACAGGCCGATGCCCAGGTTGCCGAACAACAGCACGCTCCAGCTGACGCCCGCCCGGGTGGCCAGGAACATGCCCGCCAGCGAGGTGATCAGCATCAGCACCACCACCTTCGGCTTGGTCAGCTCAAGGTAATCGCGCCAGCGAGCCCGTCGTACGCTTAGAAGCGTCGCCACGAGTCGTTCCTCATATGATGGGAAATGCCCACCCCGACCACCGGCCGCAGACGCCAGCCATGGCCGACACCCACTTGAACCTTGTCGACCACTCGAATGCGGTAGTTCACCAGCACCATGCTCAGCAGCAGCATCGCCCCGCCGGCATTGTGCGCAACAGCCACCGCCAGCGGCAGGTGGAACACGACGTTGCTGATGCCCAGGCCCACTTGCAAGGCCAGCGCCAGCAGCACCAGCCGCGCCAGGCCGGGGAGACCACAGCGGTGCAGCTTCCAGCTGAGCATAAGCAGCACGCAGGTCACCAGCAGCGCGCCCAGCCTGTGGCTGATGTGGATGGCCGTACGCGCATCACTGTCCAGCTGTCCGCCCAGGTAATTGGGGCCGACGTGCTGGGTCAGGTGGAAGCCGTTGCTGAAGTCCGCCGCTGGCCACCACCGGCCATGGCAGGTCGGCAGGTCGATGCAGGCCACGGCTGCGTAGTTGGCGCTGACCCAACCGCCCAAGGCGATCTGGCCGATTACCACCAGCAGCGACAGCGCAGCGATCCGGCGCAGGCTCAGCGGCAGTTTCGGCAAGGGCGCAAAGGCCCGGGACAGACGCAGAGACAACAGGAACAGCAAGCTCAACGTGGTAAAGCCACCCAGCAAGTGCGCAGTGACCACCTGCGGCCATAGCTTCAGGGTGACCGTCCACATACCGAAGGCTGCCTGGGCCAGCACCACACCCAGTAGCAGCATTGGCAGGCGATAAGGCTGCCCATCGCGGGCATGCCGGCGCATTGCCTGGAACGCGAGCAGGGCGATCACCACGGCCAGGCTACCGGCAAAGTAGCGGTGGACCATCTCGGCCCAGCCCTTGGCAGCTTCCACCGGGTGCTCAGGAAAGTGCAGCTCGGCATGGGCCAACTGCGCTTCACTCTTGGGCACGCTGATAAAACCATAGCACCCAGGCCAGTCGGGGCAACCGAGGCCGGCGTGGGTCAGGCGGGTATAGGCACCGAGCAGGACGACCAGCAGTGCCAGCAGGGTGGCGAACACAGCAAGGCGAAATCCAGGTCTGGCCATGGCAGGCTCCTAGCCGATGTTGGACAGCTTGAGCAGGTGGCGCAGGTCATCCAGCACATGCTTGCCGTTGACCTTGCCGTCGTAGCGCAGCACCAGGTTGCCGTGCGGGTCGACGATCCACAGCTGCGGGCCGGGCTCGACAACCTTCTGCTGGTAACGTTGCGCATCCAGCGGGTAGCGCTGCAACTGCGGGTACTCGCGGCCGAGCAGTGCCTGATAGTCGGCACTCAGCGGCTGGGCGGCGGCCAGCGCATGGCTGGCGCGGCTGGCATCACGCCCCAGCCCGATCTGAATCTGCCGAGCCAGGTACACCAGGCGCTGACAGTCTTCGGTGCAGGCCTGGGGGGCGCTTACCAGCAACTGCCAGCGCTCGCCCTGCCCCGCCACGCCGAGATCGGCACGGCTTTCCCCATTGCCAATCGTGGCGCCATGGTAGCTGCGGCCTTCCGGCACCCAGAATTTGAGCTTGTACATACTGGTGGCCAGAACCATCGGCCCAAGCACCACCAGCAGGATCAGTAACAGCTGCAAACGCCCACGGGCTCTGGGCTTGCTACGTTCAGGCACGTCCAGTGGAGTGGCGGTGGCCATGGCGTTTCTCCTTGTTTTGGTGCCAGCCGAAGTAGAGGTAGAGCAGAACCAGAGCGGTAGCCAGGGCAAACCACTGCACGGCGTAGCCCACGTGTTTTTCGGGACTCATGGCCACAACTGGCCAGTCCAGGCGATAGCTCGCAGGGCCCGGCTCCAGGCGCATTTCCTGGGCGAAGCCTTCGCGATCAAGCTGTTGCCATAGCTGCGCGGCATCGATAGCGGTCAACAGATGCGGCCATTGCCCGCCGATGGGGTCCGGGTGCAACTGGAAGGTGCTACCGGGCGCGACATACACAGAGGCATCCAGCGCCAAGGCCTGGGCAGGGGTTTCGAAGTGCACCGGCACCCGGCGGTCCAGCCATGGCAGCCAACCACGATTGATCAGCAACCACAGGCCGCTGGCTTGGTCGTGGAAGGGCTGCAGCAGCTCGACACCGGGTTTGCCGTCGCGCATGCGGTTGTCCAGCAGCACGCTGTGCTCGGCGTCGAAGCGGCCATACAAGTGCACGCGGCGGAAGGCGTTGTCTTCTTTCGAGAGGAGCTGGGCGGTGGCTATCGGCGCTTCAATCCGCCGTTCTGCATAGGTGGCCAGCAGCACGCGCTTTTCCTCGGCTCGGCCGAGTTGCCAGCAACCAAGCGCAATCAGCCCCGGCAGCAGCGCAAGCACCGCCAGCGTCGGTACCCAGCCTGGGCGAAACGGCCTCACGGGCGCCTCGCTATACTTATCCACATCACCGCATCCCCCCGGAGTAACGCCATGCTCAAGGCCGCGATTGTCCTGATGCTGTTGGCCACGATTGCCAGCCTGTTCAGTGGCCTGGTGTTTCTGGTCAAGGATGATGAAAACTCGACCCGTCTGCTCAAGGCGCTGACCATACGGGTGACCCTGGCAGCCCTGACCATAGGCCTGGTCGCCTGGGGCTTGATCAGCGGTCAACTGGTCTCCCACGCCCCTTTCTGAAGCGCTCACCCGCCCCTACAGGTTTTTTGTATTCACAACACATAGACAAAGATGAACAACCCCACCCACACCACATCGACGAAGTGCCAGTACCAACTGGCTGCCTCGAAGCCGAAGTGTTTTTCCGGGTTGAAATGCCCGCGCAGAATGCGCACGAACATCACGATCAGAATGATCGTGCCCAATGTCACGTGGGCGCCGTGAAACCCGGTAAGCATGAAAAACGTCGCACCGTAGATCCCTGAACCCAGTGTCAGCCCCAGCTTGGTATAGGCCTCGTGGTACTCGAAGGCCTGCAGTGCGATAAAGCTGATGCCCAGGACAATGGTCAGCGCCATCCAGAATTTCAGCGGGCCGCGGTGGTCACGGCGCAAGGCGTGGTGGGCAATGGTGATTGTCACACTGGAACTGACCAGCAGGATGGTGTTGATCAGCGGCAGATGCCATGGGTCGATCACTTCCTTGGGCGGCGGGAACAGCTTGGGGTCAGGAGTGTGCAGCAGCGGCCAGGTGAATTCGAACGTTGGCCACAGCATGTGCGTAACACCTTTGGCCCCTTCGCCACCCAGCCACGGCCCCGCCAGTACGCGGACATAGAACAGCGCACCGAAGAAGGCCAGGAAGAACATCACTTCGGAGAAGATGAACCAGCTCATGCCCCAGCGGAACGAGCGGTCCAGCTGCGGGCTGTACAACCCGGCGTGGCTCTCCTTGACCACTGCCCCAAACCAGCCGAACAGCATGTAGGCCAGAAACAACGCCCCCACGAAGAAAATCAGCGGCCCGTGCGAATCCGGGTGGCCCGCCTTCATGTCGTTGAACCAGGTGCCCAGGCCGAATACCGTGATGAACATGCCGATGGTGGCGATGATCGGCCATTTGCTCTGCGCCGGAACGTAGTAGTGCTCATGACTTGCCATTGCTGTTCTCCTTCCCTTAACGGGCGCCCTGGACGTCCTGCGCCGCAACGTGCGCGACCGGCGGGTGGCGAGCGGTGATGTCGAACAAGGTGTAGGCCAGTGTCAGGTGCTTCACGCTGGCCGGCAGGTCGCGGTCAACGATGAAGCGCACCGGCATCTCGATGCGTTCGCCGGGCTGCAGCACCTGCTGGGTAAAGCAGAAGCACTCGGTCTTGTGGAAGTAGGCCGCGGCCTCGGCCGGGGTAATGCTGGGTATTGCCTGCGCACTCATCGGCCGGTCGGTCGGGTTGTGGGCAATGAAGATCATCTGGTTCACCGCCCCCGGGTTGACCTCCAGCTGGTCGGCAGTGGAGTAGAAGTCCCAGACCATGTCGCTGGCATTGGTCGACATGAACTGCACCCGCACAGCACGCGTCGGGTCACTGATTTGGCTACCTTCGTATTGCCCGCCGGTCTTGCCGTTGATACCGAAGGCTTTGCACATGACGTCGTAGATCGGCACCAGCGCGAAGCCGAAGGCGAACATCACCACCGTCAGCATCAACAGGCGCGTTACCAGGCGTTTCACCGACAGGCCGTTCATGGCGGGTTCCTATTTCACTTCCGGGGGTGTCTGGAAGGTGTGGTAGGGCGCAGGCGAGGGTATCGACCACTCAAGGCCCTCGGCGCCATCCCAGGGTTTGGCCGGTGCCGGCGCGCCACCGCGGATGCACTTGATGACAATGAACAGGAAGAAGATCTGCGTGGCGCCGAACATGAACGCGCCGATCGACGACACCATGTTGAAATCGGCGAACTGCAGGTTGTAGTCGGGGATGCGCCGTGGCATGCCGGCCAAGCCTACGAAGTGCATGGGGAAGAAGGCCATGTTCATGCCGACGAACGACAGCCAGAAGTGCAGTTTGCCGAGGGTTTCGTCGTACATGTGGCCGGTCCATTTCGGCAGCCAGTAGTAGGCCGAGGCAAAGATGCCGAAAATTGCACCAGGCACCAGTACGTAATGGAAATGCGCCACCACGAAGTAAGTGTCGTGGTACTGGAAGTCTGCCGGGGCGATCGCCAGCATCAACCCGGAGAAACCACCGATGGTGAACAGGATGACAAAGGCGATGGCGAACAGCATCGGCGTTTCGAAGGTGAGCGAACCTTCCCACATGGTGCTGACCCAGTTGAATACCTTCACCCCGGTGGGCACGGCAATCAGCATGGTGGCATACATGAAGAACAACTCGCCTACCACCGGGATGCCGACCACGAACATATGGTGGGCCCAGACGATGAATGACAGGAAGGCAATGGCGCCGGTGGCATACACCATCGAGGTATAACCGAACAGCGGCTTGCGCGAGAACGCCGGGATGATCGAGCTGACCGCACCGAAGGCGGGCAGGATCATGATGTACACCTCAGGGTGACCGAAGAACCAGAACACATGCTGGAACAGCACCGGGTCACCGCCACCTGCGGCACTGAAAAAGCTGGTACCGAAGTGGATATCCATCAGCATCATGGTTACCACGCCGGCCAGTACTGGCATCACCGCAATCAGCAAGAACGCGGTAATCAGCCAGGTCCAGACGAACAGCGGCATTTTCATCAGCGTCATGCCGGGGGCACGCAGGTTGAGGATGGTGGCAATCACGTTGATCGCCCCCATGATCGAGCTGATACCCATCAGGTGGATGGCGAAGATGAAGAAGGTGACGCTGGCTGGCGCATAGGTGGTGGAAAGCGGTGCGTAGAAGGTCCAGCCAAAGTTTGGCCCTCCGCCCGGGCTGAACAGCGTCGATACCAGCAGCAGGAAGGCCGCCGGCAGCAGCCAGAAGCTGAAGTTGTTCATCCGTGGCAGTGCCATGTCGGGCGCGCCGACCATCAGCGGAATCATCCAGTTGGCCAGGCCGACGAAGGCCGGCATCACCGCGCCGAACACCATGATCAGGCCATGCATGGTAGTCATCTGGTTGAAGAATTCCGGCTCCACGATCTGCAAGCCAGGCTGGAACAGCTCGGCGCGGATCACCATGGCGAACGAGCCACCCAGCAGGAACATGATGAAACTGAACCACAAGTACATCGTGCCGATGTCTTTATGGTTGGTGGTCAGCACCCAGCGCATCAGGCCCTTGGCCGGGCCGTGCGCATGGTCGTGGCCGTGGGCGTGGTCGTCGATCACTGCACTCATGTCCTGTCTCCTGCAATCCATTGATTGCCGCGAGTAACCCGGTTCACTTGGCTTCTGCCTGCTTCAGCGCCAGCACGTCCTTCGGCGTCACCATGTCGCCTTTGTTGTTGCCCCAGGCATTGCGCTCGTAGGTGACCACAGCAGCGATGTCGACTTCCGACAGCTGCTTGCCGAAAGCGGCCATGGCCGTGCCGGGCTTGCCATGGAAGACAATGCTCAGGTGGTCTTCCTTCGGCCCGGTGGCAATCTTCGAGCCCTTGAGCGCCGGGAACATTGGTGGCAGGCCCTGACCTTCGGCCTGGTGACAGGCCACGCAGGCGGTGTGGTAGACCTTGTCGCCGCGCTCCACCAGCTCTTCCAGGGTCCATTCCTTGCTGGTCAGCTCCTTGAGCTTGGCGGCTTCAGCCTTGCGCTCGCCCAGCCAGGTGTCGTAATCCGCCTTGGACTTGACCTCGACCACCACCGGCATGAAGCCGTGGTCCTTGCCGCACAGTTCGGTGCACTGGCCGCGGTAGATGCCTGGCTTTTCGATACGGGTCCAGGCTTCGTTGACAAAGCCTGGGATGGCGTCGCGCTTGACCGCGAAGGCCGGCACCCACCAGGAGTGGATCACATCGGCAGCAGTGACCAGGAAGCGCACTTTCGCGCCCACCGGCAGCACCAGCGGCTGGTCGACTTCCAGCAGGTAATGCTCATCCTTGGGCGCCTTGTTGTGGATCTGGTCGGTGGGGGTGGCCAGGTTGCTGAAGAACTCCACGTCCTGGCCCAGGTATTTGTAGTGCCATTTCCACTGGTAGCCGGTGACCTGGACGTCGATGTCCGACTCGCTGGCGTCATAGATGTCGATCAGGGTCTTGGTAGCCGGAATGGCCATCACCACCAGAATCAGGAAGGGCACCACCGTCCAGAGAATTTCCACCCACGTGTGCTCATGGAAATGAGCGGCCTGCTGGCCAGTGGAGCGGCGGTGGATGACCATCGACCAGAACATCGCGCCAAACACCACGATGCCAATGATCACGCAGATCCAGAAGATGGTCATGTGCAGGTCGAAGACGGCGTTGGAGACTTCCGTCGCCCCTGGGTGCATGTTCACGGTCCAGGCGGCGTTTGCCTGGCCAAAAACCGACCACAACAGGAGGCCCATCCAGACATGTGGATGTCGCATCATTGCGGGTTCCCCTTCTAATTCTTGTTGTCCCGGAGGCATGGCCTGCGGCAAGAGGGAACGGCGGTCAAGACTGCATGGCTTCGACGACCGAGCCCCTGCTAAAAGCAGTCGGGCCTCATCAACGAATCACGTTCAACGGGAGTATAGACAGCGACCAATGGCACGCAATGAAGCCTGTGAAATGAACTTCATGAAATGGCCGAATGGCCGGAAAACCGCGCGCTTGACAGGTCATGGCGCAATAATGGCACGCCGATATGCCTGATAGCGCACACGTTTGCGAAGCTTATAAC
This sequence comes from Pseudomonas sp. YQ_6, assembly GCF_043103245.1. Classification (NCBI taxonomy): domain Bacteria; kingdom Pseudomonadati; phylum Pseudomonadota; class Gammaproteobacteria; order Pseudomonadales; family Pseudomonadaceae; genus Pseudomonas; species Pseudomonas sp. YQ_6. The sequence goes on along the minus strand of NZ_JBICJR010000028.1, from coordinate 76,095 downwards.
AAATACGTCTTAGGTATTCTGTATACCGAGCTAATTTAGTGTCTTCCGTTTGAAACGTAATGTCCCTGGAGTTGTCATGAACATCGCTGCTGTACGCGAGCAGGTAAGCCAAGCCCATCAACATGAAGGCCAGACCGGCCAATTGAAACAGCGTCTCGAGCTGCAACTGCCCCACCTGCACCCCTCGATCCAACTGCCTGAGCAGGACGCCCAGGGTACTTTGGCGCGCTTCGTCAGCGCCTACATCGATCAGGTTCCGGAATTGCTGGAGGCCGCCCACGAGGTCGCCCGCGAAGCCGGGATCGAATCGCAGATCAAACCTGTACTGAAAATCGCCGAAGCCTACTTCCTGCAGCCGCCCAGCGTGATGCAAGGGCATGTAGGCCTGGACTGCCTTCTGGATGAAGCGTACCTGGCGCACCGCCTGGTGGAAGAGGTGAATGACTTGTACATCCGCCACTTCCAGCAGCCGTTGATCCCGGTCGACACCACGGTCGCCAACCTGATTGCCCACCAGTTGATTGGCGAAAGCTTTGCCAACCAGCTGGATGAGGTGGTGCACCACTCGGTCGACGAAATGCTCAATGATGAGAGCTTTGCCGTTGAATCGGTGGAGGCTTATCGAGAGAAGCTGAGCAGCCCGGCAACTGGCGAGGCGTGGAAGCGCTGGCCGTGCCTGTCGCGTCAACTGGGTGTCGAGCTGGGTCAGCCGGCCTGATCTACCTGTCACGGCGTAGGTGCATCGGTGGTTCGGCGCAGGCCGTCGTAGGAGCGGGTTTACCCGCGAAAGGGCCGGCCCTGCTGGCCAATCTCCACCCGCCGATCACCGTTGCCGCCGCTACCGTATTCGCGGGTAAACCCGCTCCTACACACAAGCATCGGTGGTTGGGCGCAGGCCGTCGTAGGAGCGGGTTCACCCGCGAAAGGGCCGGCCCTGCTGGCCAATCTCCACCCGCCGATCACCGTTGCCGCCACTACCGTATTCGCGGGTAAACCCGCTCCTACGCCCCAACCCCCGCTGTAGTCCGCAACCGCCCCTCGATCCGACGCTTCAGGCGCCGCTGCTCTATCAGCAACCGTGACCCATTGGCAGAATTGCTGCGGCTCCAGTCCTCCAGCAATTCAAGGCACGAGTGGTCGATATAACTCAGGTTCCCCAGCGGCACATGCAGCGTGGTGCCCGGCGGTACGGTATCCAGCACCTGGGTCAGCGCCGGCACCTTCAGGAAGGTCGCCGCGCCACTGAGGCGCAGTTCCATGTGCCCATCCTTGTCCAGGCTCACCAGGTTGATCTTCAACCGCGCCGCCTTGAACGCCAGCTTCAGCAAGGTCAGGGCAAAGCCCAGCAGCACACCGGTCAGCAGGTCGGTAAAGATGATCGCCAGCGCAGTCGCCGCATAGGTGAACATCGGCATGCGCCCATAACGGCCCAGCCCGCGAAACGCCTTGAAGTCGACCAGTTTGACCCCGGTAAACACCAGCACCCCCGCCAGGCTCGCCACCGGGATCTGCTGCAGCACGCTGCTCAGCGCCACCACGAAGGCCAGCAACCACAAGCCATGGAAGATTGCCGAGGCCCGGGTTTGCGCCCCCGCCTGGACGTTGGCCGAGCTGCGCACAATTACTCCGGTCATCGGCAGGGCACCCAGCACCCCGCACAGCATGTTGCCAATGCCCTGGGCCGACAGTTCGCGGTCGAAGTCCGAACGCTGGCCGCTGTGCATACGGTCTACTGCTGCAGCCGACAGCAAGGTTTCGGCGCTGGCAATGAACGCCAGGGCAAAGGCGGCGACCAGCAGGGCAGGGTCGGCCAGCTGCATCAGGTCCGCCGGACTAAGCCAGTCGATGGCCTCGGACAGGTCGGCCGGGACTTGCACGCGGTTCACCGGCAAGGCCAGCCACAGGCTGATGGCAGTCATACTGGCCACGCCGAGTAATGCACCCGGCACGAAACGCAGCCGCTGCGGCCGCAAGCGCTCCCAGCCCCACATGATGGCGATGGTCCCCAGGCCCAGCGCACCGGCCATCCAGCCGGCGCCGGTGCTCTCCTGGGGCAGGGCAGCCGACAACGTTGCCGGGAACTCCAGCAGGTTCTGCAGGCCCGACGGTTGCGGCGCGGTGTCGAACATCACATGCACCTGCGAAAGCACGATCAACACGCCAATCCCGGCGAGCATGCCGTAAACCACCGCCGGCGCGGTCACGCGGAACCAGCAGCCCAGGCGCAGGCGACCGGCCAGCAACTGCAACAGGCCAGCCAGCAACAGGATTGGCCCGAGCATGGCCATGCCGTGCTGGCGTACCAGCTCGAACACCAGTACCGCCAGACCGGCAGCGGGGCCGCTGACCTGTAGCGGCGACCCAGCAAGGAAACCGACGACAATGCCGCCGATAATCCCAGTAATCAGGCCTTTTGCCGGCGGCATGCCAGAAGCGATCGCAATGCCCATGCACAACGGCAGGGCCACCAGGAAGACCACCACCGACGCCAGCAACTCACGCGGCAGGGCCGCTTTCAACTGTGTAATGTTCACCGTGTTTCTCCTTTCTCTAGTCGCACGGCCATTCCCCTGGCCGTGGGCACGTTTGCCCCTGACAAGCGCGCAGGCGCGGGCCGCCAGCGAGCACGCCGGCAGGGCAGTCAGGGAATTCAAGGCAGCCGAATGCCGTGCCACACCCCTGCAGGGTGCAGCCGGCTATCAAGGTTCTAGCAGCGGACGGGTCGCTTAGTAGCGGCCTCTCGGAGTGGCGCAGGGAACGGGTTCACCCGCGGCCAAGGGCAGGAAGCTGTCGCTGGCGGCGTCGTAGGCTTCGATCTTGCTGGTCTCGATGTCGTACACCCAACCATGAATGAACAGCTCACCGGCCGCCAGGCGCGAGGCCACCGAAGGATGGGTGCGCAAGTGATGCAACTGGGCGATGACGTTCTCTTTGGTCAGCACTTGCATCGTCTCGTGTTCGCTGCCGCAGGAGCAGTTGTTCTCGACCACGGTGCGGGCCACTTCAGCGTGGCGCAACCAGGCGCCAACGGTAGGCATCTTGGTCAGCGACTGCGGATTGAGTACCGCACGCATGGCGCCACAGTCGGAGTGGCCACAGATGATGATGTGGTGAACTTTAAGCGCCATTACGGCGTACTCGATGGCGCTGGAAACACCGCCGTTCATCTGGCCATAAGGCGGTACCACGTTACCCACGTTACGGGTCACGAACAGGTCGCCTGGCGAGCTCTGGGTGATCAGCTCGGGAACGATGCGCGAATCGGCACAGGTGATGAACATGGCGCGTGGTGTTTGCGCGGTGGCGAGCTTCTTGAACAGCTCTTGCTGATCGGGGAAAACATCATGGTGAAAGCGCAGGAAGCCGTCGACGATGTGCTTGAGGGCAGCATCGGCGCTTTCCGCGGGGACCTGCGGTACGACCTTGGATGGGTCCTTGACGGGCATGATTCATCCTCTTGACGGTGTGTAGGTAAATCCATTTTACCGGTGAAAGATTCAGGCTATGCAGGGTTTTAGATGACACGCACGGGCCATAGATCACAGTCGGTGTGGACTTGTTACCTACGCTAGCGGGGAAAACTTAACTGAAACTTAATTCGAAGGCTCTAGAACGGGCGTTCCAGATGAAAAAGGCGGGAACTGGATAATAGCAAAAAAACATCAGCTGCCAATATGTATTAGCGCAATTATTGGTTGTTATTAGTTGTGTTGTGAGCAATGCGCAGCCCTTGGTGGGGCGGGTGCATGTCAGAACAGCGCCATCTGCCCACCCGGCGGGCAGAACGCCGAGCAATCCAGCGCCTGCGCATCTCGCCCTTCGAAGTCCAGCCGTTTCATTGCCCTGGCAAAGCGCTGCGCCAGCAACTCGGCAAACACCCCTTCACCACGCATGCGCACACCGAACCGGCTGTCATACAGCTCGCCACCACGGCTCTGGCGGATCAGGCTCAACACATGCGCTGCCCGCTGCGGGTAATGATCCTGCAACCACTGCTCAAACAACGGCGCCACCTCCAGCGGCAGCCGCAGCATCATGTACGCCGCACTTTGCGCACCGGCCTCCTTGGCAGCCTCCAACAGGCGTTCCAGCTCACTGTCGTTGATCATCGGAATCATCGGCGAACACAAAACACCCACCGGTACGCCCGCTTCACGCAATACCCGGATGGCCCTCAACCTCGCACCGGGTGAGGCCGCTCGGGGTTCGAGCACCCGTTTGAGGTCATCGTCCAGCGTGGTCAGGCTGATCATCACCCGTGCCAGGCGCTGGCGGGCCATCTCGGCCAGCAGGTCGAGGTCGCGCAGCACCAGCGAACCCTTGGTGACGATGGTCACCGGGTGACGAAAACGCAGTAACACTTCAAGCAAGCGCCGGGTCAGTAGCTGTTCCCGCTCGATAGGCTGGTACGGGTCAGTGTTGGAGCCCAGATTGATTGGCGCGCACACGTAGCCCGGTTTGCTCAACTGCTGTGCCAGCACCTCGGCGGCGTTGGTCTTGGCGATCAGCTTGGTCTCGAAATCCAGGCCAGGAGAAAGGTCCCAGTAGGCATGTGAGGGGCGGGCATAGCAGTAGATGCAACCATGCTCGCAGCCACGGTAAGGGTTGATGGAGCGATCGAAGGGCAGGTCGGGGGAGGTGTTGCGGCTAATCACCGACTTGGCTGTCTCGATCCGCACCTCGGTGCCCTGGGTTTGCGGCACTTCCTGGTACCAGCCGTCGTCCTCCGCCACCGAACGACCAGGGGCAAAGCGGTTGTGTGGGTTGTGCGCCGTGCCACGGCCCTTTTGCGGTGCTGGAGGAATCATGGCTCACCCGGATACTGTATTCATATACAGTATCGTGCATACCGGGATCTTACCAGCACCTCTGGTCTGACTACTTCAGGCCATGCCAGCGGAGATACGCTGCCTGGTTCGATTGCCGACCAAGGAACGCCTCGATGCCTTCGCGCAACGGACGCGATGCCCCTGGGGCGAACAGCGCTTCCTGCAGTGCCCGTCCCGTGGCCCGGTTCAACAGGCCCTCGGCCTCGAAGCGGGTGAACAGATCGAAGGCATGCACATCCGACCACAAGTAGGCGTAGTAACCAGCATCGTAGCCGTCCACAAGATGGTCGAAGGCGTGCGCCGGATGTTCGAAATCAGCGAGCGGCCAGTAGCCACAACGCTCGCGGGCATTACCCAACCGCTGTTCAAAGGACCTGCCATCGTTTGGAGTGGCATGCAGGTCCATGTCGAACAGCGCCAGGCTCAGATGACGCGCGATTTCCTCTACGCCCCGCTGCCGCAGCTGCTGCAGGCACTTATCGGCCTGCTTGCGGGTTAATTGGCTGCCATCGCGCGCGTGCGCCGAGATCGCCACCAGGTAGTCCGCATCCCAGACCCAACGCTCGAACAGCTTGCCGAACAACTCCACACCATCGGTGCCCAGCTCGGTCACGTTGGACATGACGTGGTTCGTCGTACGCACCAGCAAGTGGTGCAGGGCATGGCCGAATTCATGGAAAAGCTTGCGCAATGACAGGTGGTCGAGCAACGGCTGGAAACCGGGCGGCGCTTGCGGCACATCACTGAAAACTACCACCGAGGCTGCGTGGTAGATACCCTCTGCATCGACCCGGCGATTCCTTACGTAGGTGGTGAACACCGCGTCTGGCTGCTTGCCTGCGTGCTGCACGGCATCCAGATACAAAAAACCAATGAAAGCACTGTCCTGCCACACCTCGAACGGCTGCACGCTGTCATCCCAGGCAGCCAGCGCTTTGGGCTGCAGCACTACACCAAACAGCTTCTGCGCCAATTGCTGCAACGCACTGACAACGGTATTCAGCGGGAAGTAATCGCGCAGCGCTGCGGTAGGAAACTCACTGCGCGAAGCACGCTGCAGGTACTCGAAATCCCAGGGTTGGGGTTTCCCCAAGCCCTGCTCGGCAGCACGGCCCTCCACCTGCGAACGCCACTGCAACATGGCGGGTCGCACATGATCGGCCAGATCGTGGAGAAAGCCGCACACATGCGCTACCGAACCCGCACTCTTTACCTGCAAGCTCTGCTCCAGATGGCTGGGAAAACCGAGCAGCAGGGCCTTCTCCTCAAGCAATTGCGCCAGTCGCTGCAGATGCGAGCGGTTGTCCTGTTGCGGATCATGGCTGACGCCACGGGCGTGAAAAGCCCGGTACACACGCTCACGGAGCTGTCGGCTGTCAGCATGCTTGAGCACCTCACTAGTAGTCACCGTGTCACAGGCAATCAACCACCCCTGCTTACCTGCTTCTTTTGCTCGTGCAGCCAGTTCGTCGCGTACCCGCTGTGGGATGCCGCTCAGCTCGGCTTCATCGGTGATACTCAGGCCTGGCCGGTAGATGTTGCTGCGAAACGCCTTGCGTGCAGTGCCAATCTGCGCCTGAAGGTCTGCCAGACGCGCTTTGCCTGCGGTGTCGAGTAACGCCCCGCTAGCGACGAACTTGTCCAGGTGCCAACGCAAGGTGGCGCGCTTCCCGGCGTCCAGTTGCTTGCCGATGTCACTCTTGGCCAAGCGCTCATACAAATCATGCAGCCCACTGTTGGCGAATTTCTGTTCGAAGCGTGCCGTCGCTCTACCGTAGACATCGGTGATGGCGTTGGCCCAGTCCATGTCCCGGCCGACCAGTGGTGAGGCGCCATACAGCACTGCCAGCAGCCGGCTATCCAGCTCATCTACGGCCAGCACCATGTCATCCCAGGTGGGCATGGCCCGCTGATCAAGGATGATGCGTTCGACCCCTTTCTCGTGTGCCAGCAGCACGTGATCGAACGCCGCCTGCATGTTCTCAAGGGTGATTGAAGAGTAATCAACGGGGATATGGCTATTTTGCAGAAGTGGGTTGTCCATGGCGCGTCACCTTGCTCGTAGTAGGAGCAGGAGAGCTTGCAGGGCCAACGTGCGCCAGGTGGCCTGACTATCTAACACCTGTACAGGCCTGCCCGGGCATTGCACCCGGGCGGCACGACAGCTTTATTCAGCCGGTTTTTTCAGCTTCGGATTCGGGAAGAACTGCACGGTTTGCACCTTGGCCGGCGCGGCTTTCGGCGCCAGGTGGTTGACCCGGGTGCCCAGTTCCTTCGGCACCGACAAGCCCTGCTCGTTGAGGGTGTCGGTAAAGCCGCAAGCCACACACTCGCGGTGCGGTACGCCGTCTTCGTTCCACATCATCAGCTTGTCCGGCTCGCTGCACGCCGGGCACACGGCACCGGCAATGAAGCGCTTCTTGGTCTTGTTCACAGCTACCTCACTCATGCTGCAGCGTCCTCGGTGAGACCACTGTGGCGCAGCAATGCATCGATGGAAGGCTCACGGCCACGGAAGTCGACGAACAGCTCCATCGGCTCGCGCGAACCACCACGGGCCAGGATCGCCTCGCGGAAGGCGCGGCCGGTCTCGGCGTTCAGCACGCCTTCTTCCTCGAAGCGCGAGAAGGCGTCAGCCGACAGCACTTCGGCCCACTTGTAGCTGTAGTAGCCCGCCGCGTAACCGCCCGCGAAAATGTGCGCAAAGCTGTTGGGGAAGCGGTTGTAAGCCGGCGGGCGCATGACCGACACCTCGTCACGCACACCTTCGAGCACCTGCAATACGCTGCGGCCGTCGCCATGGCTCGCATGCAGCTCGAAATCGAACAGCGAGAACTCCAGCTGGCGCACCATCATCATGCCCGACTGGAAGTTTTTCGCGGCCAGCATCTTGTCCAGCAGGTCCTGGGGCAGGGCGGCGCCGGTTTCGTAGTGACCAGAAATCAATGCCAGGCCTTCCGGCTCCCAGCACCAGTTTTCCATGAACTGGCTTGGCAGCTCGACCGCATCCCAGGCCACGCCGTTGATGCCGGACACGCCGGCATGCTCGATGCGGGTCAGCATGTGGTGCAGGCCGTGACCGAACTCGTGGAACAGGGTGGTGACTTCATCATGGGTCAGCAATGCGGGCTTGCCGGGCGCGGCCGGGGTGAAGTTGCAAACCAGGTTGGCCACCGGGCTCTGCAGCTGGCCGCCGGCAGTGCGGCGACGGTCACGGGCGCCGTCCATCCAGGCGCCGCCACGCTTGTTGGCGCGGGCGTACAGGTCGAAGAAGAAACGGCCAACGTGCTGACCATTTTCCTTGATCTCGAACAGGCGTACGTCCGGGTGCCAGCTGTCGAAGCCCTTGAGCTCGGCGATTTCGATGCCGTACAGGCGCTGCACGATGCTGAACAGGCCGCCCAGCACCTTGTCGATCGGGAAGTAGGCGCGCAGGGCTTCCTGCGACACGCTGTAGCGCTGCTCGCGCAGCTTCTCGCCAAAGTAGCCGGCGTCCCAGCTGGCCAGCTCGGGGCAGCCTTGTTCGGCAGCGTAGGCCTTGAGCTGTTGCAGGTCCTGGGCGGCGAACGGCTTGGAACGCTTGGCCAGGTCACGCAGGAAGCTCAGCACCTGGTCGCTGGACTCGGCCATCTTGGTGGCCAGGCTCAGCTCTGCGTAGTTCTTGTAGCCCAGCAGTTCGGCCAGCTCCTGGCGCAGGTCGAGGATTTCGCGCATCACCGGGCCATTGTCGAACTGGCCGGCATTCGGGCCCTGGTCGGAGGCGCGGGTGCAGTAGGCGGCGTATAGCTCTTCGCGCAGGGCGCGGTCGCTGGCGTAGGTCATCACCGCGTAGTAGCTGGGGAACTCGAGGGTGATCAGCCAGCCGTCCAGGCCCTTGGCCTGGGCGGCAGCGGCCATCTGCGCCTTGGCCGAATCGGTCAGGCCGGCCAGCGCAGCTTCGTCGGTAACATGCTTGGTCCAGGCCTGGGTGGCGTCAAGCAGCTGATTGGAGAAACGGCTGCCCAGCTCGCTGAGCTTGCTCTGCACTTCGGCGTAACGCTGCTGCTTGTCCGCCGGAAGGTCGATACCCGACAGGCGGAAGTCACGCAGGGCGTGCTCGAGGATAGTCTTTTGCGCCACGTCGAAGCCGGCAGCCTCAGGGCTGTCGATCAGCGCCTGGTAGGCTTCGAACAGCGCGCGGTTCTGGCCCAGTTCGGTAGAGTAGGCACTCAGGGCTGGCAGGCAAGACTCGTAAGCCTCGCGCAGCTCGGCGCTGTTGCACACCGCATTGAGGTGGCTGACCGGGCTCCAGGCGGCGCCCAGGCGGTCGTTCAGTTCGTCCATGGCCAGCACCAGGCCGGCCCATGTAGGGTTCTTGCCCTGCTTTTCAAGGATCTCGGCAATGGCTTTACGGTTGTCGGCCAGGATCGCTTCGATCGCCGGCAACACGTGTTCGGCACGAATTTGCGAGAAGGGCGGCAGATCGTGGGATTGCAGAAGCGGGTTGTTCGCAGTCACGGTTTGGATACCTTGGCAGAAGAAACACTGCCCCATCTTAATTACAATCGACGCCGACCGCAGCAGGCAGCCTGCCTATCGGCACAGATGAGAGACGCTATCATGGCCATTCGCAGCTTCCAGCAACACACTCCGAAAGTTGGGCCCAGGGCCTTCGTCGACCGTTCGGCGGTGGTGCTGGGCGACGTGGAGATCGGTGAAGACAGTTCGGTCTGGCCGTTGACCGTGGTGCGCGGCGACATGCACCGCATCCGTATTGGCGCGCGCACCAGCGTGCAAGACGGCAGCGTGCTGCACATTACCCACGCCGGGCCTTTCAACACGGACGGTTTCCCGCTGATCATCGGCGACGAAGTGACCATCGGGCACAAGGTGATGCTGCATGGCTGCACCCTGGGCAACCGTATCCTGGTGGGTATGGGCAGCACCATCATGGATGGTGCCATCGTCGAGGACGAAGTAATCATTGGCGCCGGCAGCCTGGTGCCGCCGGGCAAACGCCTGGTCAGTGGCTACCTGTACATGGGCAGCCCGGTGAAACAGGCCCGGCTGCTGAACGACAAGGAGCGCGCATTTTTCTCCTACAGCGCCGGCAACTACGTGAAGCTCAAGGACCAGCACCTGGCCGAAGGCTACGATCAACCTGAATGACCGCATTCGCGGGCATGCACGCCCCCGCAGGTTGAGTGGCCCCTTCAAGGCCTGCGCTGTACCTGTGGGAGCGGGCATGCCCGCGAATAAGGCCACGCAGCACTCAAGTGGAACCCTGTACATGCACCAGCAAAACATCCTCTTCGACCTCGACGGCACCCTGACCGACCCACGCCTGGGCATCACTCGCTCGATCCAGTACGCCCTGGCCAAGCTGGGCATCGACGAACCGGACCTGGCCCGCCTCGAACACTTCATCGGCCCACCCCTGCTGCAGGCTTTCATGCAGTTCTACAGCTTCGACGAAGCCAAGGCCTGGGATGCGGTGAACTTCTACCGGGAGCGCTTCCGCGTGACCGGTCTATACGAGAACCTCGTGTTCGAAGGTGTGCCAGAGTTGCTTGAGGCCCTGAACGGTCAGGGCCGCACGCTGTACATTGCCACCTCAAAACCGTGGGAGTTCGCCCGCGAAATCGCCCGGCATTTCGCCTTCGATCATCACTTCAAGGTGATCTACGGCAGTGAACTGGACGGCACGCGCACCAACAAGGTCGAGCTGATTCGCCATTTGCTGGATGAAGAAGGGCTGGACCCGGCGCAAACCCTGATGATCGGGGACCGCAAGCATGACCTGATCGGCGCACGCAGCAACGGGCTGCAGGCTGTCGCGGTGGGATACGGGTTTGGCAGCCGGGAAGAGCTGATGGCAGAAGAACCCGCTTTCCACTTCGCCACGGTAGCCGATTTGCATCAGGCTTTTAGCAAGGCTTGAGCGCCAGCAGAGCTGCTTTGCAGCCGGCCCTCCCACCTCGAGCGGCGTGCGCAGGGCCTTTGTGGGAGCGGCCTTGTGTCGCGATGGGCCGCAAAGCGGCCCCAAAATCTCAAAGGCTAACCATCAGACGCTGCAGCGCCGCTTTCCTTTCTTCAATCGGCAACCGCCCCAAATGCGCGACCCGCTCGTAGAACCGAACCCAATCTCCCCCCACCTCACGAAACAGCGCCGCAAACGCCGGCACCCACTGGTCATATAGCCCGAACGGCAACAACTTGGCATTATTCATCGGCCCATACATCCAGGCGTCATAGCGCTTGTCACCACCCCACTGGCCATCACGCACCTGCCGGTATTCACGCCTCAAACGCTCAAACTCGGCCTGCTTGGCCCGACGCTTGTGTGCATCATCCAACGGCCCCGCATAAATCGCCTGCAATCGCTCACGGCTGGCCAACACCAGGCGGATAAATTGGTCGCGCTGCTTTCCCTGATCCCCGCCAACCGCCGCCAGCCCGCGCGCCGCACGCCATTGCCGCGTGCCTTCCTGCTCGACGAACGAGGCAAACGACTCATTGAACTCGGTATCGTCCTGCACATAGAAGCGCTGGTGGGCCAATTCATGAAAGATCAACATAGCCAGGCGCTCATCGCCCCAGCCCACCATCGACGACAAAATCGGGTCATCGAACCAACCCAGGGTCGAATAAGCTTCCACGCCGCCCACGTACACATCCAGGCCATCCTGACGCATCAACGCCGCAGCGCCTCGCGCCGCGCCTTGCTGGTAGTAGCCGCGGTACGCCACGCACCCGGCAATCGGAAAGCAGTGCGTTACCGGTTGCAACGACAACTCGGGCGTGGCGAACACATTCCACACCACGTAGCGGCGGCCAAGGTCGGCGTATACCCGGTAGCTGCGGTTGTCTGGCAGTTTCAATTGCTGGCTGGCAAACGCCCGCGCCTGTTCGGCCTGTTGCAGGTGCGCGCGCAAGGGGGCAGGGGTAGCAGGGTCGGCCAATACCTGCTCTACAGGCTGCCGTGCCCTCAGCAACTGCCACTGGCCCTGGGCCAGCTGCCCATAGTAGGCGACATTGCTGCAACCGTTCAGCAGGAGCGCCGCAACCAGCGGAACCAAACGGGTGAAAATGCGGTCGAGTGCCCCAAGGCCTGAGCGCTGCATAAGAAAAAGTCGAAGCATCCGGGACTGTCTGACTCGCTCAAGACCATTTCGCTCCAAGACTATCTCGCCAAGGGGGAGTTTCGCCATGCGCGCATTATTGGTCGCCGGATCACTGTTGTTGATCTCTGCCTGTTCAACATTGCCAGACCCAGACCCGAACCAGGCCTGGATCGACCTCACCCGCTACGACAATACGTCGCTGGACGCCGTGCAGGTAGATGAGCGTGACTGGGCTGACAGCCGCTATTTCGAGGTTCAACCCGGCAGCCACGAACTGACCGTGCGCTATCAGTTTCCGGTTAACCCCAGCAATATCGGCCCCGTCGAGGAGCCATTGTGGCGCGATTGCCAGGTCAAGCTGACCTTCAAGGACTTCAGCGCCGGGCAGCGTTATCAGCTGCAAGCCGGCAGCATTGGCTTTCGCCCTTGGATAAAACTCTACGACCACCAGCAAAAACTGCTGGGTCAAGGGCTGCCGGCGGGTTGTCAGCGCACCTGAACCGCACAAACGGCGCTATGCTTGTTACTTGTAAATCGCAAGTGGGAGTTTTGCCATGCGCCAGCCCATGATGCTGATCGCCCTCAGTACACTGGGGGCTTGCGCCAGCCCCTTGCCGCCAGTCGACCCCAAGCAGGCCTGGGTCGATCTATACACCATGACCCCCGGTCGGGTGATCATGGCCGACCGCCTCGACGGCAAGCGCCTGGACGATGGCCGTTACTTTCAGGTGACACCGGGCAAGCATGAACTGGTGGTGCGCTTCGATTATGAAATCTACTCGGGCGGCCTCATGTCACAACCCAGGGACCGAACCTGCTACCTGACCGTCCGCTTTGACAACTTCAAGGCCGGCGAGCGCTATCGCCTGGAAGCGCGGGCGCCGGTGATGGAGCCGCAGGTGCTGCTGTATGACGCCAACCGCAAGGTGGTGGTGAACGAGCCTAGCGAAGTGTTCTGCATCCCGTGAATGTGGGGCTGCTTCGCAGCCCCGGGCCCTGATGCTTATCGATCGTTCTTCTGATAAATGATCTTCTTCGTCCCGCCATCGCAGGTCCCAACGACCATGTTCTGGTCCTTGACCTCGCTGTTGGGCACGATCTCCAGCGTATAGGACGAAACCCCTTGGGCCTGGATCTTGGCCTCGATCTCGGTTTTCAGCTCTTCGCATGGCTTGACGGCCGCCAGCGCAGACGTGGCGACAAGGGAAGCCAACACAGCGATAGCTACGCGAATCATGGAACGGCTCCTGGAAAGGGCAGTGGCGCTGCCGACGTTCTTTAGACTACAGCAAACCACCACCATTGCACCGTTTCAGCCCACCAACGCCGCATCCAGGCTGATCTTCGCATTCAAAACCTTGGACACCGGGCAGCCTTCCTTCGCCTTGTTGGCAATCTCCAGGAATTGAGCCTCGCTGGCCCCAGGTACCTTGGCCCTGAGCACCAGATGCACCGCGGTAATGGCAAAACCGTCAGCTTGCTTGTCGAGCGTCACCTCTGCAGCGGTGTCGATCCGCTCTGCAGTAAGCCCCGCCTCGCCGAGCATCATGGATAGCGCCATCGAGAAACAACCAGCATGGGCCGCGCCAATCAGCTCCTCCGGGTTGGTGCCGGGCGTGCCCTCGAAACGTGTGTTGAAGCCATAAGGGTTCTGCTTGAGTGCGCCGCTTTCGGTAGAAAGCAGACCTTTTCCATCCTTCAGGCCACCTTGCCAGATCGCCGATGCTGTCTTTTTCATGATGCCTCCTGGTCACTGGGTTGCTTACCTAGGGTTCAGAGGCCTGCCGCCTGCCGCAAGTTCAGCGCAATATGCTTGCAGGCATTGAATCCAACGAACGCGCCCATACAGAGTCAAAAAGGCCTCTGGCCAATCACTTTTGCGGAGGCTCCATGACGCAGCTGCGTGACCTGAAGATTTCCACCCTGGACCTGGTGCCCGTACGCGCCGACGCTGGCCCCGCGCAATCGCTGCGCAACTCGCTGGACCTGGCGCAACATGTCGAGCGCTTTGGCTATAACCGCTTCTGGGTGGCCGAGCACCACAACATGGACGGCATCGCCAGTTCGGCGACATCGGTGCTGATCGGCTACCTGGCCGGTGGCACCTCACGTATTCGCGTGGGCTCTGGCGGGGTGATGCTGCCCAACCATGCGCCACTGGTGATCGCCGAGCAGTTCGGCACCTTGGCCAGCCTGTATCCGGGGCGTATCGACCTTGGCCTGGGCCGTGCACCGGGTTCGGACCAGATGACGGCCTATGCCCTGCGACGCGACCGCGCTGGCGGCCCGGACGACTTCCCGGACGATGTCGAGGAGCTTTCGCGCTACCTCGGGCCACGCACTGATGATCAAAAAGTGATCGCCGTACCGGGGCACGACACCGACGTGCCGATGTGGTTGCTGGGATCCAGCCTGTTCAGTGCCCAGCTGGCTGGCATGCGCGGCATGCCCTACGCCTTCGCCTCGCATTTCGCGCCACGCTACATGCACGAAGCCATTCGCGTGTATCGCAACCATTTCAAGCCCTCGACCACGCTGGACAAGCCGTATGTGATGCTGGGCATTCCCATGGTGGTGGCGCAGACCGACGAGAAGGCCGAATACCTGGCCACCTCGGTCTACCAGCGCATCCTGGCGCTGATTCGTGGACAGAGCCTGATGCAGAAGCCACCCGTGGAAAGCATGGAGGGGCTGTGGTTGCCCCATGAGCGAGAGACGGTGGGCAGCTTCCTGGGGCTGGCCATGATCGGCAGCCCGCAGAAGGTAAAGGCCAAGGTAGAAGTGCTGCTGGAACAGACGGGTGCAGATGAGCTGATCTTTACCTGTGACCTGTATGAGCATGCGGACCGCATTCGGTCATATGAGCTGATGGCGCAGGCCCTCAAGACCGAGTGACCCTCGTCGCGGGCTCGCCCGCTCCCATAGGTTGACTGTGGAAGCGGGCAAGTCCGCGAAAGGGCAAACGCATCAGCCGCGGCGGTAAACAATCTCCTTGGTCCCGGCCTCACAGCTACCAATGACCTTGCCCGCCGGGTCGCCTTTCTTGACGATCTCCAGCTTGTAGCCAGTGACGCCCTTGGCATCCAGCTTGGCCGCAATTTCCGCCTTCAGCTCCTCGCACGGTTTGCCCGCTGCCAGCGCACCACCGGCCAGGGTCATCAGGCCCAGCGCCAGAATCAGTTTGTTCATCACTCGCGTTCCTTGTGCAGATGAAATCAGAAGGGGCCCCACCAAGGCGCCCCTTTTCTGAATACCTCATCACGCCGGGATCATACAACCCGACGTTGTTTCAGCTATTGGCGATACGGAAGCCGACCTTCAGCGTGACCTGGAAGTGCGCCGCTTTGTTGTCGCGGATATGGCCGCGGGTATCGACCACTTCGAACCATTCCAGGTGCTTGATGCTTTTACCGGCTTCGGCCAAAGCATTGTTGATCGCCTCTTCGATACTGGTGGGCGAAGACCCGACCAGTTCGATTTTCTTGTAGGTGTGATGATCGGTCATGAGTGCTCTCCATGGGTGACAGTGAGATTCAGCCTAGCAGCGCAGGCCTGGTTTACCTGCGAGCGGTCACTGTCTGCGAAAGTTCGATCGCACTTTCACGCAGCCCAAGGGTCGCAATCCTTACAGCCCATACTGCAAAGGAGAGTCAACATGCACCGCAACTCGCTGCGTAAAACGTCCCTGGAAAGCATGGAAGCGGAGATCGAGAGCCTTCTGAAAAGCTTGGAAAACCTCAAGCATGATGCGTCGGAAGAGTCCCAGAAGTCGGTGAAGGCAATCCGCAGCAACGCTGAAAGCGCACTGCGTCATTCGCGCAGCCTACTGAGCGATGCGTACGAGGAAGTGAAGCAGCGTACCCGCCAGACCGGCAAAGCCACCCGGGACTACGCTCAGGAACACCCATACACCACCGCCGGTGTGGCCATTGGTGCGCTGGGCCTGCTGGCGGCCTACCTGATATGCAAGCGAAACTAAGCGCTCTGCCGCGCAAGTTCCGCCCGTAACCACTGCGCCAACTGCTCGGCGCGCCCGTCTGCGGCGCGCCGTGGCACCCACAATGCCAGCGCCGCCTGGGTAGGTGAAAAGCCCCAAGGCGCACTCAAACGGCCCGCCCGCAGGTCATCGGCGACCAGCGGCTGCGGTGCTATCGCCACGCCCAATCCGGCCACGGCAGCCTCCAACAGGTAATACAAGTGCTCGAAGGCCTGGCCATAGTGAATGGCCGCCGGGTCCAGGCCCTGTTGCACCGCCCAGGTCGGCCAGGCTTGTGGGCGTGAAGTGGTGTGCAGCAAGGCTTCGCCCAGCAGTGCCTTGGCGGGCGCGCCCTGCAAGCGCTGGAAGCCTGCGAAATGCGGGCTGAGCACCGGCCCGATGCATTCCTCGGCCAGCACATGCACCTGCATGTCCGCTGGCCACGGTGGCTCGGCATACACCAGCAACGCATCCAGCCCAGGCCGCCGCGGGTCAAGGTCGCCCTCACCCGCCGACAGGTGCAAGCGCAGCTCAGGCAAATCCGCCTGCAACCGCCCCAGCCGCGGGATAAACCATCGCGCCAGCAGGCTGCCCGAGCAGCCCAGCACGAATGGCGCCTCGCTCACATCACGGCTGAGCTCGGAACACACGCTGCGCAGCCGGTCGAAGGCCTCACCGCTGGCATCGCGCAGACGCATACCGGCATCTGTGAGTTTGATGCCACGCCCGTCCTTGACGAACAGGGCTACGCCCAGATGCTCCTCAAGCACCTTGATCTGCCGGCTGACAGCGCCGTGAGTGACGTGCAGCGCTTCCGCCGCCTGGCTGACACTGTTCAGCCTGGCTGCAGCCTCGAAGGCGCGCAGGGCATTGAGGGGAGGGAGGTCGTGGGCCATTTTACCTGTGAGTTTTTCTGACAAGTTTACGCAATCTTATCGGTTTTCAGCCGAGCTTGCCGTGGTTAGAGTAAAGCCCATCACTCATTCACTACGCCTTGGAGCGCCCCATGACCCAGTCCCAATACCGCCCCGGCCCCGATGCCAATGGCCTGTTCGGCTCGTTCGGCGGCCGCTACGTGGCCGAAACCCTGATGCCACTGGTGCTGGACCTGGCCCGCGAATACGAAGCGGCCAAGGCAGACCCCAAGTTCCTTGAAGAGCTGGCTTACTTTCAGCGCGACTACATCGGCCGCCCCAACCCGCTGTACTTCGCCGAGCGCCTGACCGAGCATTGCGGCGGGGCGAAGATTTTCTTCAAGCGTGAAGAGCTCAACCATACCGGCGCGCACAAGGTGAACAACTGCATCGGCCAGGTGCTGCTGGCCAAGCGCATGGGCAAAAAGCGCCTGATCGCCGAAACAGGCGCCGGCATGCACGGTGTCGCCACCGCCACTGTCGCCGCGCGCTTCGGGCTGCCTTGCGTGATCTACATGGGCGCCACCGACATCGAGCGCCAGCAGGCCAACGTGTTCCGCATGAAGCTGCTGGGCGCCGAGATCGTGCCGGTTACCGCCGGCACCGGCACCCTGAAAGACGCCATGAACGAAGCCCTGCGTGACTGGGTTACCAACGTCGAAGACACCTTCTACCTGATCGGCACCGTGGCTGGCCCACACCCGTACCCCGCCATGGTCCGTGACTTCCAGTCGATCATCGGCAAAGAAACCCGTGCCCAGTTGCAAGAGAAGGAAGGCCGTCTGCCAGACAGCCTGGTTGCCTGCGTCGGCGGCGGCTCCAATGCCATGGGCCTGTTCCATGAATTCCTCGAAGAGCCGAGCGTGCAGATCATCGGCGTTGAAGCCGGTGGCCACGGCGTACACACCGACAAACATGCCGCCAGCCTGAACGGTGGCGTACCGGGCGTGTTGCACGGCAACCGCACATACCTGTTGCAGGACCAAGACGGCCAGATCACCGATGCCCACTCGATTTCCGCAGGCCTGGACTACCCGGGCATCGGCCCGGAGCACGCCTATCTGCATGAGGTGAAGCGCGTCGAGTACGTCAGCATCACCGACGACGAAGCATTGGATGCGTTCCACGCAACGTGCCGACTGGAAGGCATCATCCCAGCCCTGGAAAGCTCCCACGCCTTGGCCGAAGCGATCAAGCGCGCACCGAAGCTGCCCAAGGACCACCTGATGGTCGTGTGCCTGTCGGGCCGCGGCGACAAAGACATGCAAACCGTCATGAACCACATGGCCGCCCAGGAGAAACACGCATGAGCCGTCTTGAACAACGCTTCGCCGAGCTGAAGGCCGAAGGCCGCTCGGCACTGGTCACCTTCGTAACAGCTGGCGACCCGGGCTACGACGCCTCGTTGCAGATCCTCAAGGGCCTGCCGGCTGCTGGTGCCGACGTGATCGAGCTGGGCATGCCGTTCACCGACCCGATGGCCGATGGCGTGGCCATCCAGCTGGCCACCCTGCGCGCCCTTGAAGCTGGCCAGACCTTGGCCAAGACCCTGCAGATGGTTCGCGAATTCCGTGTGGATAACCAGACCACGCCGATCGTGCTGATGGGTTACTACAACCCTATCCACCGCTTTGGCGTGGACACGTTCGTGGCTCAAGCCAAGGAAGCGGGCGTCGATGGCCTGATCATCGTCGACCTTCCGCCAGAGCACGATGCCGAACTGGCTACCCCGGCCCAGGCCGCAGGCATCGACTTCATCCGCCTGACCACCCCGACCACCGACGACGCGCGCCTGCCACGCGTGCTGGAGCGCAGCTCCGGGTTCGTCTACTACGTGTCGGTGGCTGGTGTGACCGGTGCCGGTTCGGCGACCACCGAGCATGTGACCGAAGCCATTGCCCGCCTGCGCCGGCATACCGATCTGCCGATCAGCGTTGGCTTCGGCATTCGCACGCCGGAACAGGCTGCGAACATTGCCCGCTTGGCGGATGGTGTGGTGGTTGGCTCGGCACTGGTCGACAAGATCGCCCAAGCCAAAAGCGCCGATCAGGCGGTGAGCGATGTATTGAGCCTGTGCTCGGCATTGGCTGAAGGGGTGCGTGGCGCACGCCGTTAAACCGCGTCGTCTGCTTCGCGGGTAAACCCGCTCCTACGGGGCCAGCGCCACCCTCTGGCTCTGCGATATCGTTGTAGGAGCGGGTTCACCCGCGAATAGGCTGGCACAGGCTACCCCGCCTAGCCCCCAAAAACCGCCAGATTCAATGGCCGCACGGCTCCCATCCAGATGGCATGATCCCGGTGGTCTGCCAGTTCATCCCCGGTTTCCGGGTGCATGAATACCACCAGGCCCTTGCGGTACAGCGCCAGCCAAGGCAAAACCACCCCCACCACCTCGGGCCCGAACGCCAGCTGGCAACTCCAGTCCGGATGCGGCCCAACCGGTTTCTGATGCATGCGCCCCATGGTCACGGGGAACAGCCGCGCGGCCTCCTCGCACAGTTCGCGGGCCTGCTCCATGGTGGCTGCGTCGTAATAAACGTGGGCGTGGTAACCCTTGATCCTCTGCACGATAACTCCTGATTGCGGTCCAACCATCACCACCTGCAACGGGAGTGATGCAGTGAAAAACGCCGAAACCCCAGTGTTCAAACTGGTCCTGTTCGGGCCTGAAAGCAGCCTGGGCAATGCCCTGATGGTCGAGCTGCTGTCGCGCCAGCACGAAGTCACCGCCGTGGTCGACGACCTCAACCGCCATTCGCCGCGCCCGGGCCTGCACTTCAAGATAGGGGGGCTGGGTGATGCCCACCAGGCGGAGCAGGGCGCAGCGGGCGGCTCCGCGGTGATCGCCCTGTTACCAGCGCTGGCGCCGGGTGACCTGCCGGGGCAGGCACGCTTGAGCGAGGCGCTGGTGGCGGGGCTTGCGCGTACGACTATACGCCGGCTGCTGCTTGTGGGCGATTTCGATGTGCTGGATGAGCCGGGCAAGTACAGCGAGGTGGAACGGGAATGCGTGGCCCAGGTGGTTGATGGGTTGCAGCGCAGTGCCTTGCACTGGACGCTGATCAATGCACCGCAGGAACTGGCCGGGTTGAGCATGGAGCATTTTCGCAGTACCGAAGGCACGCTGGAGCCTGGGCTGGCTGAGCCGTTGCGGCGCTTGGCCAGGATAGCAGCGGGGATGGTGGACATGCTGGAGCTGGACTTGCACCGGGGCGAGCACCTGAACTTCGTGGTCTAGATTGCCGGGAGCTGCTGCGCAGCCCATCGCGACGCAAGGCCGCTCCCACATGGGCCGGCGTGTGCAGTGTCTTTCTGGGAGCGGCCTTGTGTCGCGATGGGCCCCAAAATCTCAAAGGCTGCGCTCCTGCTCCAACCAATCCACGAACCGCTCGATCAACGCTCCCCGCCGCTTGCGCGGTGGCAAAACTGCGTAATAGCCGCGTTCCGAGCGCAAACTCCCCTCCAGCGGCCGACACAGCAACCCTTGCTCCACCAATCCATCCACCAGGTGCGCCCAACCAATCGCCACCCCTTGCCCGGCAATCGCTGCTTGAATCAGCAAGGTATAGTTATCAAACCTCAGCTGCCCCGCCGGCGGTGGGCTGTCCACACCAAACCCACGAAATACCCCCGCCCAGTCAAACCAGCGGCTGGCCTGCTCGCCCTTCAAATGCAGCAGCGGCAATCGTTGCAAAGCCACAGCTGACAAGGCTTTGCCATGAATCAGATGCGGGCTGCACACCGGGAACACTTCCTCATCGAATAGCCAGCGGCTTTCTCCTTGGTGAAAGCGTCCATCGCCAAACAGCACCGCCACATCGATGTCCGGGCGCAACATGCCCTGGCTGCGCTCACCCGTCACCAGGCTCACATCCACCTGTGGATAAGCCTCATGAAAGCGCTGCAGCCTTGGCATCAGCCAGAACGCCGCAAAGGCAAAGTCGGTGGCGACCTGCAGCACTTCTCGCTGGCCGCGCCCGCCGGACTGGGCAATACCGTCATCCATGGCCTGCAGCCCCTGATGCACCTGTTCGAACAGCACCTGGCCAGCCTCGGTCAGCTCGATGCCCCGGTAAATGCGGTCAAACAGGCGCGTGCCCAACTGTGCCTCCAGGCGCTTCACCTGCTGGCTCACTGCCGGCTGCGTGGTACCCAACTCCAGCGCCGCAGCGGTAAAGCCACGCAGGCGCGCAGCAGCCTCGAATACGCGCAAGGTATCCAGCGACAACCCGGCAAGGTGCTCAAACATAAGCTTGGCTAATCCCAGTCATTGCCCGCCATGGGCTTTACCCATGTTATCCACAGTCGCATCTTGGTAGGCAAGCAGTTCGCATAACCCTCAACGATGGGAGCCACCATGACGCGTCCGAATATCCTGTTCATCATGGCCGACCAGATGGCCGCGCCCTTGCTGCCGATCTACGGCCCTTCGCCCATCAAGATGCCGCACCTCGGCCGCCTGGCCGAGCAAGCCGTGGTGTTCGACTCGGCCTACTGCAACAGCCCACTGTGCGCGCCATCACGCTTCACCCTGGTCAGCGGTCAGTTGCCCAGCCGCATTGGCGCCTACGACAACGCGGCCGACTTCCCTGCCGATGTGCCGACCTACGCCCATTACCTGCGTCGCCTGGGCTACCGCACCGCGCTGTCGGGCAAGATGCACTTCTGCGGCCCGGACCAGTTGCACGGCTATGAAGAACGCCTGACCAGCGACATCTACCCGGCCGACTACGGTTGGGCGGTGAACTGGGACGAACCCGATGTGCGTCCAAGCTGGTACCACAACATGTCCTCGGTGCTGCAGGCCGGTCCGTGCGTGCGCACCAATCAGCTGGATTTCGACGAGGAGGTAGTGTTCAAGGCGCGCCAGTACCTGTACGACCATGTGCGCGAAAACGATGGCCGGCCATTTTGCCTGACCGTTTCGATGACGCACCCGCACGACCCCTACACCATTGCCAAACGCTACTGGGACCGCTACGAAGGTGTGGATATCCCCATGCCCCGTGCCGAGTTCGGCCAGGCAGCACTCGACCCGCATTCGCAGCGCCTGCTGAAGGTCTACGACCTGTGGAACAAGCCACTGCCTGTGGATAAGGTCCGCGACGCCCGCCGCGCCTACTTCGGCGCGTGCAGCTATATCGATGACAACATCGGCCAATTGCTGCAGACCCTGGAGGAATGCAACCTGGCCGATGACACACTGATCGTGTTTTCCGGCGACCACGGCGACATGCTTGGCGAGCGTGGCCTCTGGTACAAAATGCACTGGTTCGAAATGTCGGCGCGGGTGCCGCTGCTGATCCATGCGCCGAAGCGCTTCGCAGCGGGCCGGGTCACTGCCTCGGTGTCGACCTGCGACCTGTTGCCAACCTTGGTCGAACTGGCTGGCGGCGCTGTGGATAAAGACCTGCAGCTGGACGGCCGCTCACTGCTGGGCCACCTGCAAGGGCAGGGCGGTCACGACGAGGTGATCGGCGAGTATATGGCCGAAGGCACCGTCGGCCCGCTGATGATGATCCGTCGCGGGCCCTACAAGTTCGTGTACAGCGAAGACGACCCATGCCTACTCTATGACCTGAGCCGCGACCCGCACGAGCGGGAGAACCTCACCGACAGCCCGGACCACCAGGTGCTGCTGCAGGCATTTGTCGATGAAGCGCAACAGCGCTGGGACATCCCCAGCCTGCGCCAGCAGGTGCTGGCCAGCCAGCGCCGCCGCCGACTGGTGGCCGAAGCGCTGGCCATCGGCAAGCTGAAAAGCTGGGATCACCAACCACTGGTGGACGCCAGCCAACAGTACATGCGCAACCACATCGATCTCGATGACCTCGAGCGCAAGGCACGTTATCCACAGCCCGCCCCCCTGGATTGAGAAGAGAGGCCGCCATGCACAAGTTCTCCGCCGCCGTGTTCGTCCTGGCCCTGAGCACCACCACGGCCCACGCCGCAGACAGCGATGCGCAATGCAGTACCGTGAAAATGGCCGACCCCGGCTGGAGTGATATTGCCTCGACCAATGCCGTGGCCCGTCTGTTACTGGAAAGCCTGGGTTACCAGGTGAAGATCGACAGCCTGGCCGTACCGATCATCTACGGTGGCCTCAAGGACGGCCAGGTCGACGCCTTCCTCGGCAACTGGATGCCCGCACATCAAGGCTTCCATGACAAGTTCATCGCCAACGGCGATGTGCAGCAGCTGTCGCGCAACCTGGAGGGAACCGAATTCACCCTCGCAGTGCCCGACTATGTGTGGAATGCCGGGGTGAAGGACTTCGCTGACCTTCAGAAACACGCCGGGCAGTTCGACAAAAAACTGTACGGAATCGGCTCCGGCGCCCCGGCCAACCTGTCGCTCAAGGCAATCATCGACAAGAATGAATTCAACCTCGGCCAGTGGAAGCTGGTTGAGTCCAGCGAGCAGGCGATGCTGGCCCAGGTCGACCGGGCGGTGAAGAAGCAGCAATTCATCACCTTCCTTGGCTGGACCCCGCACCCGATGAACGTGAAACTGAAAATGCATTACCTGACCGGTGGGGAAAAATGGTTCGGCAGCAAGGGCGAGGTATACACGCTGACCCGCAAGGGTTATCCACAAGCCTGCCCGAATGCGGCGAAGCTGCTGGGTAACCTCAAGTTCACACTGGACATGGAAAACAGCATCATGGCAGAGGTGGTAGACAAGAAGATCAGCTTCGATGAAGCGGCCAAGGCCTGGGTGAAAGCGCATCCTGAACGGTTGGACGAGTGGTTGGCCGGGGTTACCACCAAGGCCGATGGGGATGCCCTGGAGGCCGTCAAAGCCAAACTGTAATCTCACAAAGCAACACACCAACCCTGTGGGAGCGGGCGCGCCCGCGAACACCGGCAAAGCCGGTGCCAAGCAACGCGTTGGCTTTTTCGCGGGCATGCCCGCTCCCACAGGGCTTGGCGACCCCTTAAGGATTGTGGATAACCCATGCATCGCCTCTCTTTACTGCTGCCCTTCCTCACCTGGCTTCCCCGCCAATCGGGCCGCAGCCTGCGCCAGGACCTGCTGGTAGGCCTGAGCGGCGCCATCCTCGCCCTGCCGCAATCCATCGCCTACGCCCTGATCGCCGGCCTGCCCGCCGAATACGGGCTTTACGCCGCCATCGTGCCGGTACTGATCGCCTGCCTGTGGGGTTCATCCTGGTACCTGATCTGCGGCCCGACCGCTGCCATTTCCATCGTGCTCTACGCCAGCATCAGCCCGCTGGCCGTGGCCGGCAGCGCTGACTACATCACGCTGGTGTTGCTGCTGACCTTCCTCGGCGGCATTTTCCAGCTGCTGCTCGGGCTTTTGCGCTTCGGCGCGCTGGTCAACTTCGTCTCCCATTCCGTGGTGCTCGGCTTCACGCTGGGTGCCGCCATCGTCATTGCCTTGGGCCAGCTACCCAACCTGCTGGGCATGGCCCTGCCCAGCCAGTCCACAGCGCTGAAAACCGTGCAGGACCTGGCCAGCCATGCAGGCGAGGTCGACCTGCCTTCCCTGCTGCTGGGCCTGGCCACCGTAGTGATCGGCGTGGCCTTCAAACTCTGGCGCCCACGCTGGCCGAGCCTGTTGATAAGCCTGATCCTGGTCAGCTTGCTGGCCTGGCTGTTGCCGGGCTTCTTTGGCCATGTGCCGCGGGTGGCAGCGTTCACCGGGCAACTCCCGCCTTTCAGCCCGCTGCCTTTGCTGGACGTGGAGCTGATGCTGCATCTGCTGCCCAGCGCCGTGGCGGTAGGCATGCTGGGGTTGGTCACCAGCCTGTCGATTGCCCGCTCGTTATCGGCACGTTCAGAACAACTGATCAACCCGGACCAGGAAATACGCGCACAGGGCCTGTCGAACATTGCCGGTGCATTTTTCTCTGGATACCTGTCTGCCGGTTCCTTCACCCGCTCGGGCCTGAGCTACGAGGCGGGCGCCCGCTCGCCCATGGCCGGGGTGTTTTCGGCGCTGTGGGTGGCGTTGTTCGCGGTTAGCGGTGCCGGCCTGATCGCGCACCTGCCGATACCGGCCATGGCCGGCAGCATTCTGCTGATCTGCTGGGGGTTGGTGGACCACCGAGGGATCCGTGCATTGTTCCGGGTCAGCCGCTCGGAGTTTCTGGTGATGGCGCTGACGACTGCAGCAACATTGCTACTGGAGCTGCAGACGGCCATTTATGCCGGAGTGCTGGCTTCGCTGTTCTTCTATCTGAAGCGCACCTCACGACCACGGATCCAACAAAGCCGTGAAGGGGACGCGGATGTATTGCGGGTTGGTGGGTCGATTTTCTTTGGTGCGGCCCATTACCTGCAAGTGCGCTTGCAGCGCTGCCAAGGGCCGCATGTAGTGATCGATGCCCGGCAGGTGAATTTCATCGATTACTCGGGTGTGGACATGTTGCACCGCGAGGCGCGGCGGTTGCGGCGCTTGGGCGGGAGCTTGACACTGCACCGGGCCAGGCCCCAAGTGATCGAGGAATTGCAGAAGCTGGAAGGGGTGGAGTTGTGCCCGATCCGGTTTGAGGAATGAGGTTGGGATTCTGGGGCTGCTTTGCAGCCCCGGCAATCTCAGCCCCGAGCAAGCTGCCGGCGTAGTTCAGCCAACACCGGCGCCGTATCCGGCCTCACGCCACGCCAGATAAAGAAGGCCTCAGCCGCCTGCTCAGCCAGCATCCCCAACCCATCCAGCACCTTGGCAGCCCCCAGCTTGGTAGCCCACTGGCAAAACGGCGTCGGCTCCTTGCCATACATCATGTCGTAGCAAACCGTACGACCCGCCTCGACCAAGCTGTCGGCAATCGGTGGCAATTCCCCGGCCAGGCTCGCCGAGGTGGCGTTGATGATCACATCCACAGGTTCCTGCAACCAGGCAAATCCGCTGGCCACCACCGGCCCCAGTTCATCGAACTCGCGCGCCAGCTGCTCGGCCTTTTCCACGGTACGGTTGGCAATCACCAGCGACTGCGGCTTGTGCGCCAGAATAGGCTCCAGCACGCCGCGCACGGCGCCACCGGCACCGAGGATGAGAATGCGCTTGCCCGCCAGCTCGACCCCGGCATTCACCGTCAGGTCGCGCACCAGGCCAGCGCCGTCGGTGTTGTCGCCCTGCAGGGTGCCATCAGCCAGCTTGCTCAGCGTGTTCACTGCGCCAGCGCGCTGGGCACGCGGGGTCAGGCTGTCGCACAGGCGATAGGCCTCTTCCTTGAACGGCACGGTGACATTACCGCCACTGCCCTGCTTGAAGAAGCCGCGCGCGCAGTCGCTGAACTCGTCCAACGGCGCCAGCAGCGTGGCATATTCCAGGTCCTGACCGGTCTGCTCGGCGAACAGGCGGTGGATCAGCGGCGACTTGCTGTGGCCGATGGGGTTACCAAAAACGACGTACTGGTCCATGACGGCTCCTTGTTTATCCACAGGCTACTGGCAGAGCCAGTCGCGGTCTTGCAGGAAGTACTCTGTCAGGCGCGCTTCTTCACTGCCGGGCTCGGCCTTCCAGTCATAACCCCAACGCACCTGCGGTGGCAGCGACATGAGGATGGATTCGGTGCGGCCACCGGACTGCAGGCCAAACAGGGTGCCGCGGTCATAGACCAGGTTGAACTCCACGTACCGGCCACGGCGGTATTCCTGGAACTCGCGCTGCTGCGGGGTGTAGGGCGTGTTCTTGCGGCGCTGGACGATTGGCAGGTAGGCGTCGACGAAGGCATCGCCAATGGCGCGGATGAAGGCGAAGCAAGTGTCGAAGTCCCACTCGTTCAGGTCATCGAAGAACAAGCCGCCGATACCACGTGGCTCACCACGGTGCTTGAGGTGGAAATAGCGATCACACCAGGCTTTATAGCGTGGGTATACGTCAGCGCCAAACGGCGCGCAGGCCTGCTCGGCCACCCGGTGCCAATGAATGCAGTCTTCTTCGTTGCCATAGTATGGCGTCAGGTCAAAGCCGCCGCCAAACCACCATACGGCCTCTTCACCTTCCTTCTCGGCGATGAAGAAGCGAACGTTGGCGTGGGAAGTGGGCACATGCGGGTTGTGCGGGTGTATCACCAGCGACACGCCCAAGGCTTCGAAGCCACGGCCTGCCAGTTCGGGACGGTGGGCACTGGCCGACGGCGGCAGGCCGCTACCAAACACATGGGAGAAGTTGACCCCGCCTTTTTCGATCACTTTGCCCTCACCGATAACCCGCGTGCGGCCCCCGCCACCGGCTTCGCGCACCCAGGCGTCCTCGACGAAGCGGGCACCGCCGTCTTCTGTTTCGAGGGCAGAGCAGATGCGGTCTTGCAGGTCGAGCAGGTAGGCTTTCACGGCCTCGGTGCGGCTAGTCATCGGGTCACCAGGAACGGGCAGGGAAGAATTCGCCGCGTAGCATACCACCGCCAGCGCGCGCGCCGCAGTTGACGACGACCAAGCAAAGGCGTCCGATAGAAGGCCTTTCCCGATCCCGACTACAGGAGTGCGAGATGGCCAAGCGTATCCAGTTCAGCCAGCATGGCGGCCCGGAAGTGCTGCAGTTTGTGGAATTCGAACCCACCCCGCCTGGGCCACAGCAGGTGCGTGTGCGTAACCATGCGATCGGCCTGAACTTCATCGATACCTACTTCCGAAGCGGGCTGTATGCGCCGCCGTCCCTGCCTTCTGGCCTGGGTACCGAAGCGGCAGGTGTGGTAGAGGCCGTGGGCGAAGGCGTGTCCCGGCTGAAGGTAGGAGACCGTGTGGCACATGCCGGCGGCCCGCTGGGCGCCTACAGCGAGGTGCATACGCTACCGGAAGCCAACCTGGTCAAGCTGCCGGACACCATCAGCTTCGAGCAGGCGGCAGCGGTGATGCTCAAGGGTTTGACCGTACAGTACCTGTTGAAGCAGACCTATGAGGTGAAGGCGGGTGATGTGATCCTGTTCCATGCCGCAGCCGGTGGTGTAGGGTCGCTGGCTTGCCAGTGGGCCAAGGCCCTGGGCGCCAAGCTGATCGGCACCGTGAGCTCTGCCGAGAAGGCAGAGCGGGCCAAGGCGCTGGGGGCTTGGGCGACCATCGACTACAGCCGTGAAGATGTGGTCAAGCGCGTACTGGAGCTGACCGACGGCAAGAAATGCCCGGTGGTGTATGACGGCGTGGGTGCCGACACCTGGCTGACCTCGCTGGACTGCCTGCGCCCGCGTGGGTTGATGGTGAGCTTTGGCAACGCTTCCGGTGCGGTGAGCGGGGTGAACCTGGGGATCCTGGCGCAGAAGGGCTCGCTGTATGTCACCCGGCCGACCTTGGCCACCTATGCCAACAATGCCGAGAACACCCAGGCCATGGCCGATGACCTGTTTGCGATGATTGCGAGCGGGAAGCTGGTTGTGGATATCCAGCAGCGGTATCCACTGAGCGAGGCGGCCAAGGCGCAGGCAGAGCTGTCGGCGCGGCGGACTGTAGGATCGACTGTACTAACCCCCTGAGCCACACACATTCCCTGTAGGAGCGGGTTTACCCGCGAAGAAGCCACCGCGATGGATGGCACCGGCTTTGCCGGTGTTCGCGGGCAAGCCCGCTCCCACAGGTACTGCGTCGGCCTCGATAGCTTCGCTATGCCTGTGAGGGTCGGTTTGTCGGCGGTGGAGTCGACTCGATGCCATCGAGTATCGCCTCGATCACACCCTCTGCCATTTCAATCGCATGCAGGTTCGACCAGAACATGCCACGGCCTTCTTCACGCATGTAGTCCAAAGCTTTGTAGCCGGTTTCGTAAGCGCTGCGCAGGTACAGGGCTACGTGGACCAGAGCGTCCTCGGCAGAAATGTTTGGGTTGACGGTGAAGAGTGGATCGTGGCCGGCATCGCAGCGGCCGAAGGGACGGGTGGAGGTGCATGGGAGAGGTGGATCGGGGACTATTTTCTTCATCATTGGAAAATGCTCCTCAAGGCCGCCAACCTTCACTACCACGTGAATGGGTGGCGACTGTACGCGAGGTGGTAGACCCGGGCATTTTCCAATCCAGGCAGGCTCGAAAGCCTCCCACGCACAGCCACCATAGACTGTCATGGAAAAAATGCATCCGGGCTACCACACCCGATCGCCAAGTTATTCGGCGACGGATAGAGCCTAGAGGCAGAGGTTCCCACTTAGAAGGTGATGGAAGGAGACGCGGGTCGTAGGATATTTCCCAATCCTCAAACCGGACAACCATTCGAGACAAAATCAGAAAAATCTCCGCTGGCTAGGCCCGAACCTGTGGGAGCGGGCATGCCCGCGAACACGGGCGAAGCCCGTGCCAGGCACCGGGTTGTATTCTTCGCGGGCGCGCCCGCTCCCACAGGGGCCCGAGTCCCGAGCCAGGCCTGTGGATAGGTATCAACCCGGGCGAACGACTTCGCCGGTTGCCAGGTCGCGAATCACACTCGGGTTTTTCCGCCCCCCCAGCGCGCCGCCAAGCACCAGGTCCAACTGGCCGTGGAAGTATTGCTCCACCCGCAACCGGGTCTTCGCCGCCGGGCGCCCGCCGGGGTTGCACGAGGTGGAAATCAGCGGCCCCACCAGCGCGCACAGTTCACGCACCACCGGGTGATCACTGACCCGCAGCGCCACCGTGTCATGCTGCCCAGTCACCCACTCGGGCAACAGGTCCTGGTGCGGCACCAGCCAGGTGTTCGGCCCCGGCCAGGTGCTGCCCATACGGTCGATCCAGTCCTCGGGGAAGTCCTCGAACAGGAAGTCGAACTGACGGATATTGTCAGCGACCAGAATCAGCCCTTTATCCACAGGGCGCGACTTCAGCGCCAGCAGGCGATACACCGCGTCCTCGTTCCATGGGTCGCAGCCCAGGCCCCAGACCGCTTCCGTCGGGTAGGCGATCACCGCGCCCGCCCGGATCTCACGTGCGGCTTGTTGCACACGAAAACTGCTCACCATTGCTGTTTCTCCGCCTGAATACCTTGCTTGTGCGCAGTGTACTTAGCCCGCGCGGGCAAACCAACGCCCGGCTTCATTGCTGACCCGGCCTTCCAGCTCCAGCTCGGTCAACTGCGCCAGCACGTCGGCCAGCGGCTGCTCGCTGCAGTGGGCCAGGCTTTCACTGGTCTGGGGTGCGGCATGCAGAAGGGCGAGCAGGGGGTGGTCGAATCTGTCCATAACCGCAGGCGGCAGGTTCTGCCAACCCTGCAAGCTTTCCAGGATCTGCTCCACCGTTTCCACCAGCAGCGCCCCATCACGAATCAGCTGGTGACAGCCCTTGGCCCCTGGGTGATGAATGGAGCCCGGAATGGCGTACACCTCGCGGCCTTGTTCCGCCGCCAGACGCGCCGTGATCAGCGAGCCGCTGGCGAGGCTCGCCTCGACCACCAGCACACCGAGCGACAGCCCACTGATGATGCGGTTGCGCCGGGGGAAGTTGCCGGGCAGCGGCCCGGCATCCAGGGGATACTCGGAAACCAGCGCGCTGCCGTTGTCGATCATCGCCTGCGCAAGGTCCCGATGGCGCTGTGGATAAAGTTTTTGCAACCCCGTACCGAGCACGGCAATCGTGCCGCCGCCAGCCTGCAACGCGGCCCGATGAGCGGCACCGTCGACACCCACCGCCAGCCCGCTGGTAATGGTGAAACCAGCCTGCGCGAGGTAGCGGGAAAATGCCCGGGCGGTGTCGAGCGCCGGGGGTGTGGCACGTCTGCTGCCCACGATCGCCAGCTGAGGACGATCGAGCAAGGCAGGTTCGCCAGCGACAAAAAGCAGCGGCGGGGCATCGTCGATTTCTGCCAGCAAGGCTGGGTAGTCTGGGCCGTCCCACATCAGCAAATGCTGGCCAGGGCGCTCCAGCCAAGCCATTGCGGCCAGTGCGCCATCGCGTACCTCGGCACTGCGCCGGGCATCGATGGTGGCTTGGGGGATGCCCAACGCTCGCCAGGCCGAAGCGGGAGCACTGAGCGCGGAGGAGGCACTGCCGAAGGCTTCGAGCAACGTTCGAAAGCGTCGCAGTCCAGCCTCGGGGAGGCGATGCAGGCGTAAGCGTGCCTCCAGTTCGGCAGGCGGGCAGGGCGACGAATGGTGACTGGGCATTGAGATCATCCTTGATCGAAACAGGGCCATTTACGTGGTACAAACTGTGGATAACTCTGTGAGTAACACTTTGAAAAGCTGTCCATTGATTGGGGGCTATCAAGCCCATAGTCACCCTAGACGAGCTTGCCAGGTGCCGAAATCCCCGTTTCCCTTTATTATGTGTGCTCAGTTTTCAACCGAACGCACAGTGACTGCCTGACCTTATGGCCATCTTGAACATTCTCGAATTCCCGGACCCGCGCCTGCGCACCCTCGCCAAACCGGTGACGGAGTTCGACGACGCCCTGCGTCAGCTGATCGACGACATGTTTGAAACCATGTACGAAGCCCCTGGCATCGGCCTGGCCGCTACCCAGGTGAACGTGCACAAGCAGGTTGTGGTCATGGACCTCAGCGAAGACCGCAGCGAACCGCGCGTCTTCATCAACCCGTCGGTCGAAGAGCTGACCCATGACATGGGCCAGTACCAGGAAGGCTGCCTGTCGGTACCGGGCTTCTACGAGAACGTCGACCGCCCGCTGCGTGTCCGGGTCAAGGCCCAGGACCGCGACGGCAAGCCGTTCGAACTGGAATGCGAAGGCCTGCTGGCGGTGTGCGTCCAGCACGAATTCGATCACCTCAACGGCAAGCTGTTCGTCGACTACCTGTCGCAGCTCAAGCGCGACCGGATCAAGAAGAAGCTGGAAAAGCAGCACCGCCAGCAAGCCTGATCCCCACCTTCCTGAAGGCTTGCTCCGGCAAGCCTTTTTCTTTTTTGAAGCGAGAACTCCATGCGCATCGTCTTTGCAGGCACTCCAGAGTTTGCCGCCGAACACCTCAAGGCCCTGCTCGACAGCCCCTACGAGATCGTGGCCGCCTACACCCAGCCCGACCGCCCTGCCGGCCGTGGCCAGAAGCTGATGCCAAGTGCGGTCAAGGCACTGGCCGTGGCCCATGACATCCCGGTGTTCCAGCCGCAGACCCTGCGCAACGCCGATGCCCAGGCCGAACTGGCCGCACTGAAGCCGGACCTGATGGTAGTAGTCGCCTACGGCCTGATCCTGCCGCAAGTGGTGCTGGATATCCCGAGCCTGGGCTGCATCAACAGCCACGCCTCCCTGCTGCCACGCTGGCGCGGTGCCGCGCCGATCCAGCGCGCCGTGGAAGCTGGCGACGCCGAAAGCGGCGTGACCGTCATGCGCATGGAAGCAGGTCTGGACACCGGCCCGATGCTGCTCAAGGTAGTCACCCCGATCAGCGCCGACGACACCGGCGGCACCTTGCACGATCGCCTGGCCAAAATGGGCCCGCCCGCAGTCGTTCGGGCCATCGCCGGCCTGGCTGACGGTTCGCTGCAAGGCGAAATACAGGACGATGCCCTGGCCACCTACGCGCACAAACTGAACAAGGACGAAGCGCGTATCGACTGGACCCGCCCGGCCGTCGAG
Source organism: Pseudomonas sp. YQ_6 (assembly GCF_043103245.1). NCBI lineage: Bacteria > Pseudomonadati > Pseudomonadota > Gammaproteobacteria > Pseudomonadales > Pseudomonadaceae > Pseudomonas > Pseudomonas sp. YQ_6. Next base: position 43,819 of record NZ_JBICJR010000028.1, on the reverse strand, counting down.
CTGGAACGCCTGATCCGCGCCTTCAACCCATGGCCGGTGTGCCACAGCATGCTGGACGGTGAAAGCGTCAAGGTGCTGGCCGCCAACCTGTCCACAGACCAAGGCGCCCCGGGCGAGATACTTTCCGCCAGCAAGGACGGCCTCGTAGTTGCGTGTGGTGACCAAGCCCTGAGCCTGACCCGCCTGCAACTGCCTGGCGGCAAGGCATTGAGCTTCAGTGACCTGTTCAACAGCCGCCGCGAGAAGTTCGCCGCTGGCAAGGTGCTGGGCCAATGAACCCACGCCTCGCCGCCGCCCGTGCGCTGGCCGCTGTGCTCAGCGGCAAGGCTTCGCTGAACAGCTCGCTGCCGGCGCAACTGGACAAGGTAGATGAACGCGACCGCGGCCTGACCCAGGACCTGGCGTTCGGCACCGCACGTTGGCAGCCACGCCTCGACCTGCTGGCCGCACAGCTGCTGCAAAAGCCCTTCAAGGCAGCCGATGCCGATGTTCAGGCGCTGCTGCTGGTCGGCCTGTACCAGCTGTTCTACACCCGCATTCCGGCACATGCCGCCATCGGCGAGACCGTGGGCTGTGCCGACAAACTGAAGAAGCCGTGGGCCAAGGGCCTGCTCAATGCCGTACTGCGCCGTGCCCAGCGCGAAGGCGAGGAACTGCTCGCCGGCATGGAGCGCGACCCGGTGGTGCGTACCGCCCACCCGCGCTGGCTGCAGAAGGCGCTGAAAGCCTTCTGGCCAGAGCAGTGGGAAGCCATCTGCGCCGCCAACAATGCCCACCCTCCGATGATTCTGCGGGTCAACCGCCGTCACCATAGCCGCGATGCCTACCTGGCACTGCTGGCCGAAGCCGGCATTGGCGCCAGCGCATGCCAGTACAGCCGGGATGGCATCGTGCTGGCCGAAGCCTGCGACGTGCGCGGCCTGCCAGGCTTCGCCGAAGGCTGGGTGAGCGTGCAGGACGAAGCTGCGCAGCTATCTGCCGACCTGCTGGAACTGGCCCCCGGCCAACGCGTGCTCGATGCTTGCTGCGCACCGGGCGGCAAAACCTGCCACCTGCTGGAGGCCGAGGCTGGCCTGGCCCACATGGTGGCCATCGACCTCGAAGCCAAGCGCCTGACCCGCGTGCGAGAAAACCTCGACCGCCTGCAGCTGGACGCCGAGCTGATCGCCTGCGATGCCCGCGACACTGCCAGCTGGTGGGACGGCAAGCCATTCCAGCGCATTCTGCTCGACGCGCCGTGCTCGGCCACCGGCGTGATTCGCCGCCACCCGGACATCAAGCTGACCCGCCAAGCCGATGACATCCCGGCTTTGGCCACGCTGCAAGGCGAGTTGCTCGATGCCCTGTGGCCGACCTTGGAAGTGGGCGGCATGCTGCTATACGCCACCTGCTCCAGCTTGCCAACCGAAAACACTGAAGTGATCAAAGCCTTCCTCGCCCGCACCCCGGGCGCCCGTGAGCTGGACCTGGCGACCGAAGCCGGCCTGCGCCAGCCCCACGGCCGTCAGTTGCTGGCCCAGGAAGGCGGCCACGACGGTTTCTACTATGCCAAGCTGATCAAGATCGCCGCCTCGCGCGGATAAGAACAAAGGATAGGGAGTAGCGCATGAAGATCATCATCCTCGGCGCAGGGCAGGTAGGCGGTACGCTGGCTGAACACCTGGCCAGCGAAGCCAACGACATTACCGTGGTCGACACCGACGGCGACCGCCTGCGCGACCTCGGCGACCGCCTGGACATCCGCACCGTCCAGGGCCGTGGCTCACTGCCGACGGTACTGCGTCAGGCCGGTGCCGACGACGCCGACATGCTGGTGGCGGTAACCAACAGTGACGAGACCAACATGGTTGCCTGCCAGGTGGCCTATTCGCTGTTCCATACCCCGACCAAGATTGCACGGGTGCGCGAATCGTCCTACCTGACCCGCGAAGAGCTGTTCGACAACGACCATATCCCGGTCGACGTTCTGATCAGCCCCGAGCAGGTGGTGACCAATTACATCAAGCGCCTGATCGAACACCCAGGCTCGCTGCAGGTGATCGATTTCGCCGAGGGCAAGGCCCAGCTCGTGGCAGTGAAGGCCTACTATGGCGGCCCGCTGGTCGGCCAGCAATTGCGCCAGATCCGCGCGCACATGCCCAACGTCGACACCCGCGTGGCGGCCATCTTCCGCCGTGACCGGCCGATCACCCCGCGTGGCGACACGGTGATCGAAGCCGACGACGAGGTGTTCTTCATTGCCGCGAAGAAGGATATCCGTGCGGTGATGGGCGAACTGCGCCGCATCGACGAAACCAATAAACGCATTGTCATCGCCGGCGGCGGGCAGATCGGCGAGCGCCTGGCGGAGGCCATCGAAAGCCGATATCAGGTGAAGATCATCGAGATGAGCCCGGCGCGTTGCCGGCACCTCTCCGATACCCTCGAAAGCACTGTGGTGCTGCAGGGCAGCGCCTCGGACAAAGACCTGATGCTCGAAGAGAACATCGCCGACGCCGATATTTTCCTGGCCCTGACCAACGATGACGAAGCCAACATCATGTCGTCCTTGCTGGCCAAGCGCCTGGGCGCAGGCAAGGTGATGACCATCATCAACAACCCGGCTTATGTCGACCTGGTGCAGGGCGGCGATATCGACATTGCCATCAGCCCGCAGCTCGCCACCATCGGCACCCTGCTGGCGCACGTGCGCCGGGGCGACATTGTCAGCGTGCACTCGCTGCGCCGCGGTGCGGCCGAAGCGATCGAGGCGGTGGCACATGGCGATTCGAAGTCGAGCAAGGTGGTCGGCAAGGCGATCGAGAACATTGCCCTGCCACCGGGAACCACCATCGGCGCGATCATCCGTGACGAAGAGGTGATGATTGCCCACGACGACACCGTGATCGAATCGGGTGACCATGTAATCCTGTTCGTTGTGGATAAAAAGCACATTCGTGATGTGGAGAAGCTATTCCACGTCGGCTTGAGTTTCTTCTAGGAGAAGAGGGCATGCGCGAGTCGCTGGAGAAGATGCTGGCCAAGGGTGTGGATAACCCACTGCTGAGGTTTGGTCTGGGCAAGGCTTGGCTGGATGAAGGCAACGGCGCTGAAGCGGCGGTACACCTGGCGCGCTGTGTAGAGCAGGATCCGAAATACTCGGCAGCGTGGAAGCTTCTGGGCAAGGCCTATCAGTTGCAGGGTGACCTGGCGGCGGCGCGCAAGGCGTGGGAAGACGGGATCGTGGCGGCGCAGGCCCATGGCGACAAGCAAGCCGAGAAAGAGATGACCGTATTCCTGAAGAAGCTCAACAAAGCAGCGGGTTGACGCGGCCCCTGTAGGAGCGGGTTTACCCGCGAATGCGTCGGTGAATCCAACATCGCATTCGCGGGTAAACCCGCTCCTACCAGAGGGCGATGAATGGCTTAATACCAGCGCGGCTCGCCAGCCGGGCGCTTCTTGAAGCGCTTCATGCTCCACATGTACTGGCTCGGGTACTCGCGTACATAACGCTCGACCACTTTGCTCATCGCCGCCGCCGACACATTCACATCGGTGCTGTACATCTCTTCCGGCGCAGCTTCGAGGAACACCTTGAAGCCCGAGCCATCCGGCAACCGCAGCGCATGCAGGAACACACCTACCGCCTTGCCACCGGCCAGCATGTTCGGCACGAACTTGCTGGTCAGCGCCTGGGTGCCGAGGAACGGCACGAACACGCCCGCCGATTCCGCCGGCTCCGGGTCGGCAGGAATACCCACCTGGCCACCACGGCGCACTTCCTTGATCACGCTGAGGATGCCTTCCTTGGTCGACGGTGCCACGCGATTGCCCATCTGCACGCGCTGCTCGCGCAGCAGGTCATCCACCGCCTTCAGCTTCGGCGGGCGGTAGAAGATGATCGGTTTGCACTGGTTGCAGTAGAAGTGGTTCAGCACTTCCCAGTTGCCCAGGTGGCTGGTGATGCCGACCACGCCTTTACCCGAGGCCAGGGCCTGCTCCAGCACTTCCAGGCCATGCACTTCCTTGACCAGCTCCAGCGAGCGTTGCGGCGGCCAGATCCAGGCACAGGCACTTTCGACAAAGGATTTACCGATATCCCGCAGCGCCTGGCCCACCAGTTGCTCACGGGCAACCGGGTCCATCTCCGGGAAGCATTTGGCCAGGTTGATCCGTACCACGTTGCGCGAACTGTTGGGGATTTTCCACATCAGCCAGCCAATACCGGCGCCGACACGCTGCACAGCGCCCCAGGGCAGCTTGGCAAACAGGCGCAGCACCCCGACCATCAGGGCGCCCTTGAACTTTTCCACAGGCGAATTCCTTATTTCAGCAAGGCGCGCATTGTAACCCCTCAGCGCAACAAGGCGGCGTAGCGATCGCAGTCGGTGGTGTGGTCCATGACCATGCCGGTGGCCTGCATGAAGGCGTAGCAGATGGTCGGACCGACGAACGTGAAGCCAGCTTTCTGCAGGGCCTTGCTCATTGCCTTGGCTTCATCGGTGACCGCCGGCACATCGCTGCGCTGCTTGAAGTGGTTGATCTTCGGCGAGCCGCCGATGAACGACCACAGCCATTCGGCAGGGTTATCCACAGCCAGCCAGGCCTGGGCATTGCGCCGTGCAGCCTTGAGCTTGAGGCGATTGCGGATGATGCCTGCATCCTGCATCAATTCTTCGATGCGTTCGTCGCTCATGGCCGCCAGCTTTACCGGGTCGAAGCCGTACATCACCTGACGATAACGCTCGCGTTTGCGCAAAACGGTAATCCACGAAAGCCCCGCCTGGAACCCTTCGAGCAAAAGCATCTCGAAGAGCAACGCCGGGTCGCGCTGTGGCATTCCCCATTCCTGGTCGTGGTAGGCCTGGTACAACGGATCGTCGGTACACCAAAAGCAGCGTGGCATAAGGCTCCAATGAGTAGAGGGCGAGGCGAATCAGGTTATACTCCCGCTCTTTACATCCGCATCCCCAGATACAGGTGAATTTCGTGAGCCAGCCTACGCCAGCCGTGCGTACCTTCCAAGACCTGATCCTCGCCCTGCAGAACTACTGGGCAGCTCAAGGTTGTGTGGTACTTCAGCCCTACGATATGGAAGTAGGCGCCGGCACTTTCCACACCGCTACATTCCTGCGCGCCGTGGGTCCAGAAACCTGGAACGCCGCCTATGTGCAGCCTAGCCGTCGTCCTGCCGACGGGCGGTATGGCGAAAACCCCAACCGCCTGCAGCACTACTACCAGTTCCAGGTGGTGCTCAAACCGAACCCGGCCAACTTCCAGGAGCTGTACCTCGGCTCGCTGAAAGCCATCGGTCTGGATCCGCTGGTGCACGACATTCGTTTCGTCGAAGACAACTGGGAATCGCCGACCCTCGGCGCCTGGGGTCTGGGCTGGGAAATCTGGCTCAACGGCATGGAAGTCACCCAGTTCACCTACTTCCAACAAGTCGGCGGCATCGAGTGCTACCCGGTCACCGGTGAAATCACCTACGGCCTGGAGCGCCTGGCCATGTACATCCAGGGCGTCGATTCGGTGTACGACCTGGTGTGGGCCGACGGCCCGTTCGGCAAGGTCACCTATGGCGACGTGTTCCACCAGAACGAGGTGGAGCAGTCGACCTACAACTTTGAACATGCCAACGTCGACAAACTGTTCGAACTGTTCGATTTCTACGAAAGCGAAGCCAACCGCCTGATCAAGCTGGAGCTGCCGCTGCCGACCTATGAAATGGTCCTGAAGGCCTCGCACACCTTCAACCTGCTGGACGCCCGCCGCGCCATCTCGGTAACCGAGCGCCAGCGTTACATCCTGCGTGTACGTACCCTGGCCCGGGACGTGGCGCAAAGCTATCTGCAAGCCCGCGCACGCCTGGGCTTCCCGATGGCCACCCCTGAACTGCGTGACGAAGTGTTGGCTAAGCTGGAGGCTGCACAATGAGTGCTCAAGATTTCCTGGTAGAACTGGGCACCGAAGAGCTGCCACCCAAGGCCCTCGCCAGCCTTGGCGACGCCTTCCTGGCCGGTATCGAAAAAGGCCTGCAGGCTGCTGGCCTGAATTACACCGGCAAGCAGGTGTACGCCGCGCCGCGTCGTCTGGCCGTGCTGATTCGCCAGCTGGACGTGCAGCAGCCTGACCGCAGCATCAACATCGACGGCCCGCCCCTGCAGGCTGCCTTCAACGCCGAAGGCGAGCCGACCCAGGCTGCGCTGGGCTTCGCCAAGAAGTGCGGTGTGGAACTGGCCGAGATCGACCAGAGCGGCCCCAAGCTGCGCTTCTCCCAGCACATCCCGGGCAAGGCTACCGTTGGGCTGCTGCCGACCATCGTCGAAGATTCGCTGAACGACCTGCCGATTCCCAAGCGCATGCGCTGGGCGGCCAGCCGTGAAGAGTTCGTACGCCCGACCCAATGGCTGGTGATGCTGCTGGGCGATCAGGTGGTCGACTGCACCATCCTGTCGCAGAAGGCCGGGCGTGAATCCCGTGGCCACCGCTTCCACCATCCGGAAAACGTGCTCATCACCACCCCGGCCAACTACGTCGAAGACCTGCGCAAGGCCTACGTCCTGGCCGACTTCGCCGAGCGCCGCGAGCTGATCAGCAAGCGTACCGCAGAGCTGGCCATGCAGCAGGAAGGCACGGCCATCGTGCCACCGGCGCTGCTGGACGAAGTGACCGCACTGGTCGAGTGGCCGGTGCCGCTGGTGTGCTCGTTCGAGGAGCGTTTCCTCGAGGTACCGCAAGAAGCCCTGATCACCACCATGCAGGACAACCAGAAGTACTTCTGCCTGCTGGACAACGAAGGCAAGCTGCTGCCGCGCTTCATTACCGTGGCCAACGTCGAAAGCCGCGACCCGAAGCAGATCGTGCAAGGCAACGAAAAAGTCGTGCGCCCGCGCCTGACCGACGCCGAGTTCTTCTTCAAGCAGGACAAGAAGCAGCCACTGGAAACCTTCAACGAACGTCTCAAGAACGTGGTGTTCCAGGCTCAGCTCGGCACCGTGTACGACAAGGCTGAACGTGTTTCCAGGCTGGCCGCCTTCATTGCTCCGCTGATCGGCGGCGACGCCCAGCGCGCTGGCCGTGCCGGCCTGCTGTCGAAGTGCGACCTGGCCACTGAGATGGTCGGCGAATTCCCTGAAATGCAGGGTGTTGCCGGTTACTACTACGCGCTCAACGACGGTGAGCCGGAAGACGTAGCCCTGGCCCTGAACGAGCAGTACATGCCGCGCGGTGCAGGCGCCGAGCTGCCGCAGACCCTGACCGGTGCTGCCGTGGCCATCGCCGACAAGCTCGACACCCTGGTGGGCATCTTTGGCATCGGCATGCTGCCTACCGGCAGCAAGGACCCGTACGCCCTGCGCCGTGCTGCTCTGGGCGTGCTGCGTATCCTGATCGAGAAGCAACTGGACCTGGACCTGACCGGTGCGGTCGAGTTTGCGGTCAAGCAGTTCGGCGCCAAGGTCAAGGCCCCCGGCCTGGCCGAACAAGTACTGGAGTTCATTTTCGACCGCCTGCGCGCGCGTTACGAAGACGAAGGCATCGACGTCGCCACGTACCTGTCGGTACGCGCACTGCAGCCAGGCTCCGCCCTGGACTTCGACCAGCGCGTACAAGCCGTGCAGGCGTTCCGCAAACTGCCGGAAGCCGAGGCCCTGGCCGCGGTGAACAAGCGCGTGTCGAACCTGCTGAGCAAGGCCGAAGGTGCCATCGCCGAGCAGGTCGAGCCGAAGTACTTCGACAATGCCAACGAGTTCTCCCTGTACTCGGCCATCCAGCAGGCCGACCAGGCCGTGCAACCGATGGCTGCGGCACGTCAGTACAGCGAATCGCTGGCCCGCCTGGCGGCCCTGCGTGACCCGGTCGATGCCTTCTTCGAGGCGGTCATGGTCAACGCCGAAGACGCCAAGGTACGTGCCAACCGTTATGCCCTGCTCAGCCGCCTGCGCGGCCTGTTCCTGGGCGTGGCTGACATTTCGCTGCTGGGGTAAGCCTTGAAACTGCTGATTCTCGACCGTGACGGGGTGATCAACTACGACTCCGATGCGTACATCAAGACGCTGGAAGAATGGGTGCCGATCCCAGGTTCGGTCGATGCGATCGCGCAGTTGAGCAAGGCGGGCTGGACGGTGGCCGTGGCCACCAACCAGTCCGGCATTGCCCGTGGCTACTACCCGCTGGCAACCCTTGAGGCCATGCACGCGCGTCTGCGCGCGCTGGTGGCCGAGCAGGGCGGCGAGGTGGGCCACATCGTGTATTGCCCGCATGGGCCGGACGAGGGGTGCGATTGCCGCAAGCCCAAGCCCGGCATGCTGCGGGCGATCGCCGAGCATTACCAGATCGGCCTTGAAGGCGTCTGGTTCGTCGGCGACAGCAAAGGTGACCTGGAGGCCGCCCTGGCCGTCGGTGCACAACCCGTGCTGGTGAAGACCGGCAAGGGCGAGCGGACCCTGGAAAAAGGCGTCCCGGAAACTACACTGATTTTCGACGATCTGGCAGCTATCGCCAGAGAACTAATTTAAACAGTGCGCCTTCTGGCGCATTTTTCTCAGGCGGGCATGCCCCGCAATGGTACAAGCCACTATGTCGATCCTGCAGGCGATCAGAATCTTTCTTTTTTACCTGCTGCTGGGCACCAGTTCGCTGCTGTGGTGCTCGCTGAGCTTCTTCGTCGCGCCGTTCCTGTCGTTCCCCAAGCGCTACAAGTTCATCAATGTGTACTGGTGCCGCTGCGCGCTGTTTCTGGTGCGCACCATCTTGGGCATCGACTACAAGATCACTGGCGCCGAGAACGTGCCAGCTGAGCCTTGCGTGATTTTGTCCAATCACCAGAGCACCTGGGAAACCTTCTTCCTGTCCCAGTACTTCTCGCCGCTTAGCCAGGTGCTCAAGCGCGAGCTGCTGTATGTACCGTTCTTCGGCTGGGCCATGGCCATGCTGCGGCCCATCGCGATCAACCGCGACAACCCCAAGGAAGCGTTGCGCCAGGTGGCGAGCAAGGGTGACGAACTGCTCAAGCAGAAGACGTGGGTGCTGATTTTCCCAGAAGGCACCCGTGTACCGTTCGGCACCCTCGGCAAGTTCTCCCGCGGCGGTACCGCCCTGGCCGTGAATGCCGGGCTGCCGGTGCTGCCGATTGCCCACAACGCTGGCAAGTTCTGGCCCAAGACGGGTTGGGGCAAGCGCGCCGGTACAATCGAAGTGGTAATTGGTGAGCCGATGTACGCCAACGGCACTGGGCCACGTGCCATCGCCGAACTCAACGACCGCGCTGCAGCTTGGAACGAAGCGACCCAGCGGGCCATGGGATCGCTGCCGCCAGCTGCGGAAAAACCTCAGGAGCAGATGGCTTGACCTTCTGTGGATAACTTGTGTGCAGTTTTTGGATTAAATGCTTGAATTGATAGCTAAGTGTATGAATTTTCTAGTTATTTCTTTGTATGAATTTTTTCTGAAAATCGTGCATAAGTTTTTTTGAGGTATAAAAAAACCGGCTTTTACAGCCGGTTTTTTTATGGCATGTGGACATCAGACTTTGTCGATATCTACATCCTTGGTTTCTCTCAGACAGAAGATCCCAACCACCAGGCTGATCCCGGTCACCAGCACCGGGTACCACAGCCCGTAGAAGATATCCCCGGTATAGACCACCAGCGCAAACGATACGGTAGGCAGGAAACCACCAAACCAGCCATTGCCAATGTGGTAGGGCAGCGACATCGAGGTGTAGCGGATGCGGGTCGGGAACAGCTCGACCATCACCGCCGCCAACGGACCATAGGTCATGGTCGCGATCAGGATCATCGCCACGATCAGTACCACCACCATTACCTGGTTGACCTGCGCAGGCTCCGCCTTGGCCGGGTAACCAGCCTGCTCGATTGCAGCACGCATGGCGGTTTCGTCAAAGCCGTTGATGGTCTTGTCACCGATGTTCACCACCACTTCACTGCCGGCCACGCTTACCGAGCTGTACGGCAGGCCCTGCTTAACCAGGAAGGTCTTGACCTTGTCGCACGGGCTGTCAAAACGAGCCTTGCCCACTGGGTCGAACTGGAATGTGCAGCCTTGCGGGTCGGCGGTGACCACAATCGGCGCCTGACGGCTGGCAGCGTCGATCTGCGGGTTGGCGTAGTGGCTCAGCGCCTTGAACAGTGGGAAGTACAGTACCGTGGCCAGCAACAGGCCGAGCATCAGGATCGGCTTGCGGCCGATACGGTCGGACAACCAGCCGAAGAACACGAAGAACGGCGCGCCAATCACAACGCTGATGATGAGCAGGGTGTTGGCCTGAGCCGAGTCCATTTTCAGCATCTGGGTCATGAAGAACAGAACGTAGAACTGCGCCGTGTAGAAGGTCACAGCCTGCCCCGCGTTGATGCTGAACAGGGCGGTAAGCACCACTTTCAGGTTTGGCCAGGAGGTGAATGACTCACGGATGGGCGACTTGCTGACCTTGCCCTGAGCCTTCATTTTCACAAAGGCCGGCGACTCGTGCATGCTCATGCGAATCCAGGTGGAGATCGCCAGCAGCACGATCGACAGCAGGAACGGCAAGCGCCAGCCCCAGGTTTCGAACTGGTCGCCACTGACATACCGGCTACCCAGCACCACCAAGAGCGACAACAACAGGCCCAGCGTTGCGGTGGACTGGATGAAACCAGTGTGTAAGCCACGCTTGCCGGGCGGCGCATGCTCGGCCACGTAAGTGGCTGCACCGCCATACTCACCGCCCAGCGCCAGCCCCTGAAGCATGCGCAGGATCACCAGGATGATCGGTGCGGCGATGCCGATGCTGGCGTAGGTGGGCAACAACCCCACAGCGAAAGTGGACAGGCCCATCAACACGATGGTGACCAGGAAGGTGTACTTGCGCCCGATCATGTCACCCAGGCGGCCGAACACCAGCGCGCCAAACGGCCGCACCAGAAAGCCCGCAGCAAAGGCCATCAGGGCGAAGATGAAAGCGGTGGTATCGTTCACGCCAGCGAAGAACTGCTTGCTGATGACCGCTGCCAGCGCACCATAGAGAAAAAAGTCATACCACTCGAAAACCGTCCCGAGGGATGACGCGAAAATGATCTTGCGTTCTTCACGGCGGCTGGAGCTGCTGGCCGCCGCACCCTGCTCTTGGATGTAATCCGACATCGTTGCTGTCCTCGGCCCTTAGGCCACAGTGATTATTCTTGTTGTTCCACTGTCGGCGACTTCTGACCGCAAGCCGCCGGTACTGCACGCACCCGGGTCAGGGCGTCGGTAACGCGTCTTCGTTCAGGTAGGTCTGGGTAGCAGCTCCTTTGAGGATCAGTTGCGCCGCCTTTTCGGCGATCATCAGGGTGGGGGAACACGTATTGCCGGAAGTTATCTGCGGCATGATCGAAGCATCAGCCACGCGAAGTCCGGGGATGCCATGCACGCGCAGCTGGTTATCCACAACGTCCATGGCACCGTTGCCCATGCGACAGGTACCGACCGGGTGGAAGATGGTGGTGCCGATCTTGCCAGCGGCCTCGAACAGTTCTTCCTCGCTTTGCAGCGCCGGGCCCGGCAAATATTCCTTGGGCTCGAAAGCGGCGAGGGCAGGGGCCTGGACGATGCGCCGGGTAAGGCGAATGGCATCGGCAGCAACCCGCAAGTCCTGCGCAGCACTGAGGTAATTAGGGTCGATCAGCGGCGTGCTATTCATGTCGGTGCTGCAGATGTCGATGCGCCCACGGCTGGCCGGGCGCAGGTTGCACACCGAGGCCGTAAAGGCCGGGAACTGATGCAACGGCTCACCGAAGCGTTCCAGTGACAGCGGCTGCACGTGATACTGAAGGTTGGCGGTGGCCTGTTCGGGGCTTGAACGCACGAACACGCCTAACTGGCTCGGCGCCATGGCCAGCGGCCCGCTACGGTCGTAGAGGTAACGCAGGCCCATGCCCATCTTGCCCCACAGGCTGTTGGCCATCTGGTTCAAGGTACGGGTGTTGCGGATCTGGTAGATCAGGCGCAGTTGCAGGTGGTCCTGCAAGTTGCCACCAACGCCAGGCATATCGTGGCGAACACCAATGCCCAAGCTTTCCAGCAACTGACGCGGGCCGATGCCGGAGCGCTGGAGGATGCCCGGTGAACCAACCGCCCCAGCACAGAGGATGATCTCGCGGCGCGCCGCAAACTCATGCCAAGCCCCTTGCCAGAGCGCCTTCACCGCCCTTGCGCGGGTGTTGTCGAGCAGTACCTGATCAACCTGCACGCCGGTCAGCACAGTGAGGTTGGCGCGATCCTTGATCGGCCGCAGGAAAGCTTTGGAAGCGTTCCAGCGCACACCACTGCGCTGGTTGACCTGAAAATATCCACAACCCTGGTTGTCGCCGGTGTTGAAATCGTCGACCTTGCCAATACCGCTCTGCTCGGCGGCATCACGGAAAGCATCAAGGATCGGCCAGCTGTAGCGTTGGCGCTCGACCCGCCATTCGCCCTCCGCGCCGTGGTACTCGCTGGCGCCGGCAAAGTGGTTTTCGCTGGCCTTGAACAGCGGTAACACATCTTTCCACGCCCAGCCGTCGTTGCCTTGCGCGGCCCAATGGTCATAGTCGGCGGCTTGGCCCCGCATGTAGATCATGCCGTTGATCGACGAACAGCCACCTAGCACCTTGCCCCTTGGATAACCCAAAGCGCGACCGCCGAGCCCAGGCTGTGCCTCGGTCTTGAAGCACCAGTCTGTGCGCGGATTGCCGATGCAGTAGAGGTAACCGACGGGGATATGGATCCAGGGATAATTGTCACGGCCACCCGCCTCCAGCAGCAGCACGCGGCAGGAAGGGTCGGCGGACAAACGATTGGCCAGCAGGCATCCGGCAGGACCGGCCCCTACGACCACGTAGTCGAAGACAGAATCGGCTGATGGCATGTGCAACCTCGCGCCTGTTTTTTATTCTTGTCCCGATCCATCTTAGTGAGTAATTTCGTGGATGAAACACGAGATTTCGCGCAGCCGCTGTGCGTTTTAGCACAGTGGCAAGCCTGTACCGACCTCTTCGCGGGCTCGCCCGCACCTCAGGGATCACGTTAACTTCAGGGTGTTGACCACACCTGTGGGGCATGCCCGTGAAGAGGCCGGAACGAACTGCCATAAGGGACAAGCATGTTCGACTGGAATGATCTGCGTTTTTTCCTCGAGTTGCAGCGCAGCGGCCGCCTGCTGACCGCCGCCAAGCGCCTGAACACTACCCACAGCACCGTGGCCCGGCATATCGAGAGCATCGAGCAGAGCCTGGGGACCGCGCTGTTCGTGCAACATGCCCAGGGGTACGAGCTGACCCCCTCGGGCCAAGCCCTGCTCAAGCATGCCGAAGCCATGGAGAACGTCGCCCTGCTGGCACAGGAGGAAATCACCCAGGCCATCACCCCGCTGGGCAAGATTCGCCTTGGGGTAACCGAAGGCATCGGCATCATGTTCTTCACCCCACGCATGAACGCGTTGTTCGAGCGCTACCCCGGCCTGGAGGTGGAACTGGTTGCGGTCCCGCGTTTCGTCAGCATCCTCAACCGCGAGGCAGAAATCAGCATCCATCTGGAGCGACCCAACGCCGATCTGCTGATCACCCGCAAACTCACCGACTACCGCCTGGCGCTGTACGCCAGCCAGGACTATCTGGACCGTGCGCCGCCATTGCATCACCGAGAAGACCTGGCCCGGCACAGCTGGATCGGCTACGTTGACGATTTGCTGTTCAGCCAGGAACTGCTGTTTCTCAACAGTTTCTGCCGAGCACCCAACGTGGTCTTTCGCAGCACCAGCGTGATTGCCCAGCAAGCCGCCGCCCGCGCCGGGCTGGGCATCGCCGTGCTGCCCAACTACATGGCCCGCCACGACCCGACACTGGTGCGTGTGCTGCCGGGAGAAACCATCCAGCGCAGCTACTGGATCTGCACCCGCCGCGAGCTGCACAAGTCTGTGCGCCTGCGGGTGGTGTGGGACTACCTGCTGGCGTTATGCGCGGCCGAACAAAGCGAGTTGCTAGCCGAGTAGTGCCTTGCCGGCCAACAACAGGGCTGCGGCCCAACCTGCCACGGCAAACATTTGCTGCAGACGCGGCCCGGCCAACCTGGCTGCCAAGGGCCGCGCCAGCAGCAGGCCGAGCACCGCGCCGACGGCAAACGGGGCGCCAACCTGCCAGTGCATGACGCCCGCAAGGCTGGCGCTGACCACACTGCCGGTAGAGACCAGGGCAATCACTGCCAGCGAGGTGGAGACGATACTGGCCATGCGCAGGTTGGTGTAGCGGTTCAGGGCCGGGATGATAACGAAGCCCCCACCCACGCCCAGCAAGCCGGACAACAACCCGGACAAGGCACCCGTGAATGCCAGTGCGCGCGCGCAGGGCAGGGTCCAGCGCAAACGCCCCTGCAACGGGTTCAGCACGCACGGCTCGATAAAGCGATGAGCGTCATTGGCTTCGCCACGCAGTTCTTTGGCCGCCTTGCGCCAGATGCGCAGGCAGGCATAAACCAGCACGCCGGCGAATACCACCTGCAACGGTGCATTCGGCAGGCGGTGCGCCAGCATCAGCCCGAAAGGCGCTGCTGCCACACCAACCAACGCAATGAACAGCGCAGCCCTATAACGCACCAGACCTTGGCGCAAGCCCAGCACCGCACCAACCGCTGCAGCCAAACCTACAGCCAACAGGCCCACCGGTGCCGCTTCGACCATCGATAGCCCCAGGCCGAACACCAGCAAGGGTACTGCGAGAATGCCACCGCCTGCGCCGGTCAGCGCCAGCACCGCGCCGATGATTGCGCCCAGGCCCGCCCCTAACAGTTGATGCTCGATCACTGCCCACCCTCAGCTACCAGCTGCGGGCGTGCCAACCACTCGCGCCCCTTGAGCATGCCTTGCCAGTACAACGGTGGCAGCGCCTGTGCCTTGAGCAACCAGGCCAGGCGTGTCGGCTTGCGGCCATCCAGTAACCAGTTAGGGAAGCTCGGTGCCAGCTTGCCGCCATAGGTGAACTCGGCCAGGACAATCTTGCCGCGCTCGACGGTAAGCGGGCACGAGCCATAGCCGTCGTACTGAGCCAGGGTCGCCAGCCTGCCCAGCGCCACCAGCACATTGTTGGCGACCACCGGTGCCTGCTTGCGCGCCGCAGCGGCGGTCTTGGCATTGCTGGTGTTAGCCACGTCACCCAGGGCATGAACGTTGGTGTATTTGCGATGGCGCAGGGTATGCGGATCGACGTCAACCCAGCCGGAGCTATCAGCCAAGGGGCTTTCGCGAATGAAGTCTGGCGCCACCTGTGGCGGTACCACGTGCAGCATGTCGAAGGCCTCGATGCGCGTTTCGCTGCTGCCATCGGGGAGGGTACGCAAGAATGTAGCGCGCTTTCCCGGGCCGTCTACGGCAACCAACCTGTGGGAGAAGTTGAGGTCGACGGCGTATTTCTCGATGTACTTCATCAGCGCGGGCACGTAATCCGCGACACCGAACAGTACGGCACCCGCATTATAGAAGCTGGCTTTCACCGCCCCCAAATGGCCATGGCGCAGCCAGTGGTCGCAAGACAGGTACAGCGCCTTCTGTGGTGCACCGGCGCACTTGATCGGCATGGGCGGCTGGCTGAACAACGCGCGTCCTTGCTTGAGCTTTTGCACCAGTTCCCAGGTATAGGGCGCCAGGTCGTAGCGATAGTTGGAGGTGACACCGTTGCGGCCGAGGGTCTCGCTGAGCCCATCGATGGCCGCCCAGTCCAGCTTGAGGCCGGGGCAGACGATCAGCTGTTCATAGCTGATGGCGCGACCATCATCGAGGATGACCAACTGGGCCAATGGGTCGAATCCCTTTACCCGCGCCTTGACCCAGCGCACACCGCGAGGAATGGTCGACGCCATGGTGCGGGCAGTGCTTGGTGCCTTGAACACACCGGCACCGACCATGGTCCAGCCGGGTTGGTAGTAGTGCACTTCGGCAGGGTCGATCAAGGCGACGTCCAACGATGGGTCGCGGCTGGTCAGGCTGGAAGCAGTGGCGATCCCGGCGGCACCGGCACCGACGATGACCACCTTGTGGTGGTCGGTATTGGCAGGGGACAACAAGGCAGGCATGGCGGCAAATCCTGGAAATCTGATTATGGGGGCAGGGCGGTTACAGCTTGTTCAGCGGGATCTTCAGATAGCTCACGCCGTTCGCCTCCGGAGGGGGTAGCTGGCCGCTACGCATGTTCACCTGCACCGAAGGCAGGATCAGCACAGGCATTTCGAGCGTCTTGTCGCGGGCTTCGCGCATGGCAACGAAGCTGTCCTCATCGATACCCTGGTGGATGTGAATGTTGTGGGCGCGCTGCTCGGCGACAGTTGTGACGTACTGCATGTCACGGCCACCTGGCAGGTAGTCGTGGCACATGAACAACCGCGTCTGATCGGGGAAAGCCAGCAGGCGACGGATTGAGCGATACAAGGTGCGGGCATCGGCCCCGGGGAAGTCGCAGCGGGCGGTGCCATAGTCGGGCATGAACAAGGTGTCTCCAACGAACACCGCGATCTCGCCAGCATCTTCGATCATGAAACTCATGCACGCGGGTGTGTGCCCAGGCGTGTGCAACGCACGGGCCTGCAGGTTGCCAATACGGAAACCTTCCTCGTCTTCGAGCAGCACATCGAACTGGCTGCCATCACGGGCGAAGCCGGGCTCAGCGTTGAACAAGGCGCCAAACACTTTCTGCACCTGGGTAATGTGCGCGCCAATTGCGGTATGGCCGCCCAGCTTTTCCTTCAGGTAGGCAGCGGCTGAAAGGTGGTCGGCGTGTACATGGGTTTCCAGCACCCAGCGCACACTGGCATTCAGCTCGTTCACACGCTCGATCAGGCGATCAGCCGAAGCGCTGCAGGTGCGCCCGGACTTGGGGTCGTAATCCAGCACGCTGTCGATCAATGCGCATTGTCGGGTTTCACGGTCCATGACCAGGTAGCTGATGGTCGAGGTCGCCTCGTCGTAGAAGGCGTCCACGTGAAGGTTGTTGCCGATGATCATCACGTTCTCCAATTTATCCGCCCCGCCTTGTACAGGCGTAGGCAGTGACAGGAGCTTTATCAAGATGCATGCCAGGCTTTTTGCCACTCACTGGCCAGTAAAACCGTCCAGTTGCAGACTGCTGCCGTCAAAACTGGCAGCCCAGATGGCAGTCGACTGACAGCCAATGGCAGTGTTTGGCAGTCCTTGTTACCCTGCGTCGGTCATCCATACGGTGCCGTCATGCCTGAAGCCCATCCCCTCATCCTAGCTCTGGTTTCCTACCTCGAGCACGATGCCCTCCCGACCATCGTGTTGGACACCGACTACAACATCCTCGCCGCCAATGCGGCCTATCGCCGTCAGTTTGGGCGGCATGATCAGGCCCCACTGGGCGAGAAGTGCCACAGGGTTTCGCATCACTACGCTGTGCCGTGCGACCAGGCTGGCGAACATTGCCCGATGCGCAAGGCGTGGGACAGCAAGGTACCGGAACGGGTATTGCACATTCATCACACACCACGCGGCCCGGAGCATGTGGATGTCGAGTTGCGGCCGATCCTGGATGAACAGGGCAAGGTAGTGGCCTTTGTCGAACGCCTCACCACCATTACCCTCGCCTCGGCGCAGCCTCAGGAGCAAGGGTTGGTCGGCCGCGCGCCAACCTTCAAGGCCGCGCTGGCCAGCCTGCAGCGTGCGGCACCGGCGCAGATCCCGGTGTTGTTGCAGGGGGAGTCGGGGACCGGCAAGGAGCTGTTCGCCCGTGCAGTGCACATGGGCAGCCCCAGGGCCAACGGCCCACTGGTGGTGGTGGACTGCACCGGTCTGACCGAGTCGTTGTTCGAGAGTGAACTGTTCGGCTATGAGAAGGGTGCGTTCACCGGGGCGAATCAGCGCAAGATCGGCTTGGCCGAGGCAGCCCATGGCGGCACCCTGTTCCTCGACGAAATCGGTGAAGTGCCGCTGGCGATGCAGGTGAAGCTGCTGCGCCTGATAGAGTCCGGCAGTTTCCGTCCTGTGGGCAGCCTGCGCACTGTGCATTCGGATTTCCGCCTGATATCGGCCACCCATAAACCACTTAAACAAATGGTCGCGGATGGCTCCTTCCGTGAAGACCTGTATTACCGCATCAGTGGCTTCCCGATTCGTCTGCCTGCATTGCGCGAACGGGTGGAGGATCTGCCGCTGCTCGCACAAAGCCTGCTGCAGCGCATGGTGGGCCAGCCGACGCCCAGGCTGAGTGAAGACGCCTTGCAGCAACTTGCATTGCATCCGTTTCCGGGCAATATCCGCGAGCTGCGCAACATTCTGGAACGCGCGCGTTTGTTTGCCGATGACGGTGTGATCAGGCCGGAGCATTTACCGGAAGACACTGGGCTGACTGGCGCGCCTAAAGGAAGCGGCCGTCGCAATGACTTGGGTGAGCTGGCGCAGGCGCTGGAGCTGTTCAAAGGCTCGCGCAGTGAACTGGCCAGTCATCTTGGCATGAGTGAACGCACGCTGTATCGCCGCTTGAAAGCGCTCGGGCTGAACTGAAAGAACGCCAGACTTTACCGGACCTTTACCTGCGCCCTGACATTGAAAGGGAAAAATCGTGGTCTGATCAGTTAACCGAAACTGGCAATCAATACTTGCCAGGCGATTAACAGGCAGAGGACCGCATCAAATGAAGAAAGCCCTAACCGTGATCTGCGCCGCGCTCATGCTCAGCACACCGCTGGCAAGCTTCGCGCAACCGGGCCCGCCTGATCGGCATGATGGCGGCCCATCGCACCAAGGCAACCCGCCACATGGTCAACCACAGCACCAGGGCCGACATGACAATGGCCGCGGACCTGCTTACCGTGATCCAAACTTCCGCCCACAACAAGGCATGCCGATACCTCATAAGCAGTGGCAGCGTGGTCATGCCGTTGATCCACATTACCGTGGTGATCGTTACTGGGTAACTGACTGGCAAGCGCGCCACCTGTATGCGCCACCTCGTGATCATCGTTGGCTGTATGTGAATGGCGACTATGTGCTGGTGGCCATTGCCAGCGGTGTGATCGTGAACATTCTGGCCGGCTACTGATTGTTTGCAGGCACTAAAAAGCCCGCATCAGCGGGCTTCTTAGTGTGTGGCGAATTACACCTGGTCAGAAGTCCAGGTTCGACACCGACAGCGCGTTACTTTCGATGAAGTCACGACGCGGCTCGACCGCATCACCCATCAGGGTGTTGAAGATCTGGTCAGCGGCGATGGCATCTTCGATCGTGACCTTGAGCATACGGCGAACGGTCGGGTCCATGGTGGTTTCCCACAGCTGGTCCGGGTTCATCTCACCCAGCCCTTTGTATCGCTGAATCGTATGGCGCTTGGTGGTCTCGTTCATCAGCCAATCCAGGCCCTCTTTGAACTCGACGATTGCCTTGCGGCGTTCACCGCGCTGCACGTACGCACCTTCACCCAACAGGCTCGAAAGCTTGGCACCAATGTTGACTACGGTACGGTAGTCATTGCTGCCGAAGAAATCGCGGTTGAACGTGATGTAGCTGGCCAGACCGTGGGAGGTAATTTCCACTTCAGGCAGCCACACGTTGCGCTCTTTGTCTTCACGCAGGCTGGCGTTGTAAGCCAGGCCAGACTTCTGGCTGGAGTTCAGACGCGCCTGGAACTGGGCCAGCCAGGCCTGCATCACTGCGTGGTCACCCAACTGCTCCAGGGTCACCTCAGGCAGGTAGACGAAGTGCTCAGTCAGCTCTTCCGGGTACAAGCGCGACAGGCGCTTGAGAGTCTTCATGACACTACGGAACTCATTCACCAACGCTTCCAGCTGCACACCGGAAACTGCAGGTGCCGATTCGTCCAGGTGCAGGCTGGCATCTTCCAGCGCCGATTGGGTCATGTACTCTTCCATGGCCTCATCGTCCTTGATGTACTGCTCCTGCTTGCCTCGTTTCACCTTGTACAGCGGCGGCTGGGCAATATAGATGTAGCCACGCTCGACCAGCTCCGGCAGCTGACGGAAGAAGAAGGTCAGCAGCAGCGTACGGATGTGCGAACCGTCAACGTCAGCATCGGTCATGATGATGATGTTGTGATAACGCAGTTTGTCGATGTTGTACTCTTCACGGCCGATACCACAGCCCAGCGCAGTGATCAGCGTGCCCACTTCCTGGGACGAAATCATCTTGTCGAAGCGCGCTTTCTCGACGTTGAGGATTTTACCCTTCAGCGGCAAGATCGCCTGGGTACGACGGTTGCGACCTTGCTTGGCCGAGCCACCCGCAGAGTCACCCTCCACCAGGTACAGTTCGGAGAGAGCAGGATCCTTCTCTTGGCAGTCCGCCAGTTTGCCCGGCAGACCCGCGATATCCAGCGCACCTTTACGGCGGGTCATCTCACGAGCTTTACGTGCAGCTTCACGAGCGCGAGCCGCGTCGATCATCTTGCCAACGACGGCCTTCGCCTCGTTCGGGTTTTCCAGGAGGAAATCGGCGAAGTACTTGTTCATCTCTTGCTCCACGGCGGTTTTCACCTCCGAGGAGACCAGCTTGTCCTTGGTCTGCGAGCTGAACTTCGGGTCCGGTACCTTAACCGAGATGATTGCGGTCAGGCCTTCACGGGCGTCGTCGCCAGTGGTTGCCACCTTGTTCTTCTTGGCCAGGCCTTCCTGCTCGATGTAGCTGTTAAGGCTACGGGTCAGCGAGGAACGGAAACCCACCAGGTGGGTACCGCCATCACGCTGCGGAATATTGTTGGTAAAGCACAGCAGGTTTTCGTTGAAGCTGTCGTTCCATTGCAGGGCGACTTCAACACCCACGCCATCGTCACGCTGAACGTTGAAGTGGAACACCTGGGAGTTGACCGGCGTCTTGTTGGTGTTCAAGTACTCGACGAACGCACGCAGACCGCCTTCGTACTTGAAGAACTCTTCCTTACCGCTGCGCTCATCCTTCAGCAGAATGCCAACGCCCGAGTTGAGGAACGACAGCTCGCGGATGCGCTTGGCCAGGATGTCCCAGCTGAAGTGAATGTTCTTGAAGGTTTCAGCCGATGGCTTGAAGTGGATGTGGGTACCCGTGGTTTCACTGTCACCGACAACCGCCATGGGCGCTTGTGGAACACCGTGAACGTAAGTCTGTTCCCAGATCTTGCCGCTACGGCGAACGGTCAGAACCAGCTTCTCGGACAGGGCGTTCACAACCGACACACCGACACCGTGCAGACCGCCAGATACTTTGTAGGAGTTGTCGTCGAACTTACCGCCGGCGTGCAGCACAGTCATGATGACCTCGGCTGCGGAAACGCCTTCTTCCTTATGCACATCGACCGGAATGCCGCGACCGTTGTCGCGCACACTGATAGATTCGTCCGGGTGGATGATGACAGTGATGTCATCGCAGTGACCGGCGAGGGCTTCGTCGATCGAGTTGTCGACCACTTCGAAGACCATGTGGTGCAGGCCACTACCATCATCGGTGTCGCCAATGTACATGCCGGGACGCTTGCGTACGGCATCCAAACCTTTCAGCACTTTGATGCTGGAGGAGTCGTACGTTTGATTTTCGCTCATGCCTTCACTCCCGATGGTCGTGGGTCTGGGTGATACGGCCTTGTTCCACGTGGAACAAAGCAACTGGCGTTTCCGTCTGCCAGCCTTCCCTCAGTAATTCGTGATCTACACAGGTGATGAACACCTGGCAGTGTAATTCTTCAAGCAAGCGGCATAGTGCGCGGCGATGCTGGTCATCCAGTTCGGACGGCAAGTCATCCACGAGATAAATACAGTGACCGCGGCGAGCCTGACTAACGAGGTGGCCTTGGGCAATGCGCAATGCGCATACCACCAACTTTTGCTGACCACGCGACAAGATGTCGGCTGCGTTGTTGCCAGCCAACCGCAAACGCAGATCAGCACGCTGCGGACCGGCTTGGGTATGGCCCATCTGCTGATCGCGAAGGAGGGAGGAGGCGAGTACTTCTTGCAGTTCCCGGTCCTTGTCCCAACCTCGGTAGTAGCTCAGGGTCAACCCGTCCAGCTCGACCAGTTCGCTCAGGGTTCGCTCGAAGACGGGCTTCAAGGCCTTGATGTAGTTGCGACGGTATTCATCTATTTCCGCGCTAGCCAGGCACAATTCCCGGTCCCAGGCGGCTTGCGAAGCTGGGTCAAGTGTACCATGACGCAACCATGAGTTCCGCTGCCGCAGCGCCTTCTGAAGGCGTTGCCAGGCTGGCAGAAAACGAGGTTCCACGTGGAACACTCCCCAGTCCAGAAACTGGCGGCGTATTTTTGGGGCACCTTCCAGCAGCCGGAAACTGTCTGGGTTGATGAGCTGAAGCGGCAGTAACTCAGCCAATTGCGCGGCGCTGCGCGCATTCTGCCCATCAATGCGAATAGTAAACTCCCCTTGCCGCTCGCGGGACACCCCCAGGTTGCTCGTACCACCCTCCGTCAGCTGAACCTCACCGAACACAGTACAGGCAGCCTGTTCGTACTGAATAACCGGATTCAGGCGAGTGCTGCGAAATGAACGGGCCAGCCCGAGCAAATGCACGGCTTCTAGCACGCTGGTCTTGCCGCTGCCGTTGGCGCCGTAAAGGATGTTGATGCGGGGGGAGGGTAGGAGTGTCACCGGGTGCAAGTTGCGCACCGCGGTGACCATGATACGTCGAAGGGACATTTCGCCTGCTACAGCTTACAGTCGCATCGGCATGACAACGTAGGAAGAATCGTCATTGCCAGCTTCCTGCAGCAGCGCACTGCTGTTTGAATCGGACAAAATCAGACGAACTTGCTCAGTAGTCATCACGCCCAGCACGTCTAGCAAGTAGCTGACGTTGAAACCAATCTCCAGCGAGCTACCTTCGTAGTCCACGCTGATTTCTTCTTCAGCTTCTTCCTGCTCGGGGTTGTTAGCCTGGATCTTCAGTTGACCGGCTGCCAGCTGCAGGCGAATACCGCGGTACTTCTCGTTGGAAAGAATCGCAGTACGGCTGAAAGCTTCACGCAGCGCCTGGCGGTCTCCAACGACCAGCTTGTCACCGCCTTTGGGCAGTACGCGCTCGTAGTCAGGGAATTTGCCGTCCACCAGCTTGGAGGTAAAGGTGAACTCGCCAGTAGTGGCGCGGATGTGATGCTGGCCCAGCACGATGCTGACCATACCTTCAGGATCGGTCAGCAGGCGCGCCAACTCCAGGATACCTTTACGCGGCACGATAACCTGGTGTCGATCCTCCTGCTCGATCGGCGCACTCATCGAGCAAAGCGCCAGGCGGTGACCATCGGTGGATACGGCGCGCAACGTGTTGCGGGAAACCTCAAGCAGCATGCCGTTGAGGTAATAGCGCACATCCTGTTGGGCCATGGCGAAGCTGGTACGCTCGATCAGGCGGCGCAGCTTGCTCTGCTCCAGGTTGCAGGTCAGCGAACCCGGGCCTTCTTCCACAGTCGGGAAGTCATTGGCAGGCAGGGTCGACAGGGTGAAGCGGCTGCGGCCGGCCTTTACCAACAATTTCTGCTCATCGACCTTGATATCGATCAGGGCGTCGTTAGGCAGGCTTTTGCAGATGTCCATCAGCTTGCGCGCCGGAACAGTGATCTCGCCAGGCTCGGCCGGCTCTTCCAGTTGCACGCGGCCTACCAGCTCGACTTCCAGGTCGGTACCGGTCAACGACAGTTGCTGGCCTTGTACGACCAGCAATACGTTGGACAGGACCGGCAAGGTCTGACGGCGCTCGACGACACCGGCGACCAGTTGCAGGGGTTTCAACAGGGCTTCGCGTTGAATGGTGAAATGCATGGTCTAGTCCCTTGCCTTCAATTAGCTGCGCAGACGGCCATCAGGTCGTCAGCGTCCGCAGCAGGTTCTTGTAGTCCTCGCGGATGTCCGCGTCGGATTCCTTCAGTTCATTGATTTTGCGGCAGGCGTGCAGCACGGTCGTATGGTCGCGACCACCGAACATGTCGCCGATTTCCGGCAGACTGTGGTTGGTCAACTCCTTGGACAGGGCCATGGCTACCTGACGCGGGCGCGCGACAGAACGCGAACGACGCTTGGACAACAGATCGGAGATCTTGATCTTGTAGTACTCAGCGACGGTACGCTGAATGTTATCCACACTGACCAGTTTGTCTTGCAGCGCCAACAGATCCTTGAGCGATTCACGAATCAGCTCGATGGTGATGTCACGCCCCATGAAGTGCGAGTGAGCGATAACCCGCTTCAGTGCACCTTCCAGCTCACGGACGTTGGACCGGATGCGCTGAGCGATGAAAAAGGCTGCGTCATGCGGGAGCTCGACTTTGGCCTGGTCGGCCTTCTTCATCAGGATCGCTACGCGGGTCTCCAGCTCTGGTGGCTCGACAGCCACCGTCAGGCCCCAACCAAAGCGCGACTTCAGACGCTCTTCCAGGCCTTCGATTTCCTTGGGATAGCGGTCAGAGGTAAGGATTACCTGCTGGCCGCCCTCAAGCAAGGCGTTGAAGGTGTGGAAAAACTCTTCCTGTGAGCGCTCTTTGCGAGCGAAGAACTGGATATCGTCGATCAACAACGCGTCCACCGAGCGGTAGAAGCGCTTGAATTCGTTGATGGCATTGAGTTGCAGCGCTTTGACCATGTCCGCGACGAAACGCTCCGAATGCAGGTACACCACCTTGGCGTTCGGATTCTTCTTCAGCAGATGGTTACCCACAGCATGCATAAGGTGAGTTTTACCCAAACCCACACCGCCATAAAGGAACAGTGGGTTGTAGCCATGCTTAGGGTTGTCTGCAACCTGCCAGGCAGCCGCGCGGGCGAGCTGGTTCGACTTACCTTCGACGAAGGTGTCAAAGGTAAAGGTCCGGTTCAGGTAACTGGTGTGCTTGAGCGCACCTTCAACCTGCACGGTGCGCTGTTCAGCCCGGCCACCACCACTGGGCGGCGCCGCAGCGGGCTCGGCCATGGCATCAAAGCTGTCACGCGAAGACGTCTCGACCAGTACAGGCTCGGCTGCAGTCACGGCAACGGGTTCAACCGCTGCTGCCGGGGCCGTCTTGTGTGCCTGAGTCTGCGCCAGCGAAGCCGCAACGGCAGCGCTGACTGGCGCGTTGGGCGCAGCCCTTGGGGCCGAGCTGCGACGGCTACCTATTAATAAGGAAAGGGCTGGTGCAATGCCGCTACCGTTCTCACCCAACAGCTCGAGCAAGCGACCCAGGTACTTTTCATTGACCCAATCGAGAACGAAACGGTTAGGCGCATAGACGCGCAACTCGTCGCCTTCGGCTTCGACCTGTAGCGGACGGATCCAGGTGTTGAATTGCTGGGCAGGCAGTTCATCGCGCAGAAGCTCCACGCACTGCTGCCAAAGTTCCACTGACACGGATATCCCCTGAGTTTGAAAGCCGGATGAGGCAAAAACAAACCGCCATTGTACCGGTCGAGCGTTCAGTTATCCACATGTGGACACGTTAGGAACCACGACAAAACAGCCATTTATCGACCAAAACGGCTTTTCGCCTCTGTGAATAAGCCCTGTGGATAAACGACCATGAGGGCTATGCACAACCCCACCCCTTAGCCTGTTGATAAGTCTACTGTGGATAACTGGTGTTTTCATCCACAGCTTTCGCTCACGATGGGAACAAGCGCAGCACGGGATCAGAACAAAGTTGTAAAACTCTGTACACCCCGTAATTCATGGGCCGGCGCAGGTTATCCACAGAAGGTTATCCACTTAAGAGTTATAAGTTCTTCAAAAAAGCTTTTTATATGTCTCTTCTTTTTTTTCATGTTGTCCCCGATCCGTGTGTCCGATCAAGCACCCCTTGGGCACTGATCAACAGGCACCGTCCATCACATGCTCTATATGGAAAGACTGGTTGGAAATTGACCTATGGGCTTGCTTTCTCTAGAATCGCCGGTCTCTTAAAAAGGGGGCCATCCCGGCCCGTCGTCGACAAACCAGGTAACACGCCATGAAACGTACTTTCCAACCAAGCACCATCAAGCGCGCCCGCACCCACGGTTTCCGTGCCCGTATGGCTACCAAGAACGGCCGTGCTGTTCTGTCGCGTCGTCGTGCCAAAGGCCGTAAGCGTCTGGCCATTTGATTTTTCGGCACAGGTGGTGAGTCAGGACTTCAGTCGGGAAAAGCGACTGCTTACACCCCGGCATTTCAAAGCGGTCTTCGACTCCCCAACCGGCAAGGTTCCAGGGAAAAACCTGCTGATCCTTGCTCGCGAGAACGGCCTCGATCACCCACGCCTTGGCTTGGTAATCGGCAAGAAGAGTGTCAAGCTCGCCGTTCAACGCAACCGCCTCAAGCGCTTGATGCGCGATTCCTTTCGTCTGAACCAGCAATTGCTTGCCGGCCTGGACATCGTGATCGTCGCGCGCAAGGGATTGGGTGAGATAGAAAACCCGGAATTGCACCAACACTTTGGCAAGCTCTGGAAACGCCTGGCGCGCAGCCGGCCAACACCAGCAGTCACCGCCAATTCCGCAGGGGTAGACAGCCAAGATGCGTAAACTGGCACTCGTTCCGATCCAGTTTTACCGTTACGCCATTAGTCCTCTGATGGCCAACCACTGTCGGTTTTTCCCCAGTTGCTCCTGTTACGCGTATGAAGCCATCGAAAACCATGGCATCTGGCGTGGTGGGTGGCTGGCCGTTCGTCGCCTGGGGCGTTGTCATCCGTGGAATGACGGCGGTTTCGACCCCGTTCCACCCGCTCCTTCCTCCCGAACTTCTTCGATAGCCGAGTAATCATGGATATTAAACGCACGATCCTGATCGCCGCGCTGGCAGTCGTGTCCTACGTCATGGTCCTGAAGTGGAACGATGACTACGGCCAGGCTGCCCTGCCGACTCAGAATACTGCTGCCAGCACTGTTGCTCCGGGCTTGCCCGATGGCGTGCCGGCCGGTAACAACGGTGCCAGCGCCGATGTACCGAGCGCCAACGCCGAATCGAGCCCTGCCGAACTGGCACCGGTCGCACTCAGCAAGGACCTGATCCGAGTCAAGACCGACGTTCTGGAACTGGCTATCGATCCGGTCGGTGGTGACATCGTCCAGCTGAACCTGCCGAAGTACCCACGCCGTCAAGACCACCCGAACATTCCATTCCAGTTGTTCGACAACGGTGGTGAGCGTGTTTACTTGGCACAAAGCGGTCTGACCGGCACCGACGGCCCGGATGCCCGCGCCAGCGGCCGGCCCCTGTATGCCGCCGAGCAGAAGAGCTACCAGCTGGCCGATGGCCAGGAACAACTGGTGGTAGACCTGAAGTTCAGTGACAACGGTGTCAACTACATCAAGCGTTTCAGCTTCAAGCGCGGTGAGTACGACCTGAATGTCAGCTACCTGATCGACAACCAGAGCGGCCAGGCCTGGAACGGCAACATGTTTGCCCAGCTCAAGCGTGATGCCAGCGGCGATCCGTCCTCCAGTACTGCCACCGGCACCGCTACCTACCTGGGTGCTGCCCTGTGGACAGCTTCTGAGCCTTACAAAAAGGTCTCGATGAAGGACATCGACAAAGGTAGTTTGAAAGAAAATGTGTCCGGCGGCTGGGTTGCCTGGCTGCAGCACTACTTCGTGACCGCCTGGATTCCGGCCAAGTCGGACAACAACGTTGTCCAGACCCGCAAGGATAGCCAGGGCAACTACATCATCGGCTACACCGGCCCGGTTATCAGCGTACCGGCTGGCGGCAAGGTCGAAACCAGTGCCCTGCTGTACGCCGGCCCGAAGATCCAGTCCAAGCTGAAAGAGTTGTCCCCAGGCCTGGAATTGACCGTCGACTACGGCTTCCTGTGGTTCATCGCCCAGCCGATCTTCTGGCTGCTGCAACATATCCACAGCCTGCTGGGTAACTGGGGCTGGTCGATCATCGTGCTGACCATGTTGATCAAAGGCCTGTTCTTCCCACTGTCGGCTGCCAGCTACCGCTCCATGGCGCGTATGCGTGCCGTTGCACCTAAGCTCGCTGCACTCAAGGAACGCTTCGGTGACGATCGCCAGAAGATGTCCCAGGCGATGATGGAGCTTTACAAGAAAGAGAAGATCAACCCACTGGGCGGCTGCCTGCCGATCCTGGTGCAGATGCCGGTATTCCTGGCCCTGTACTGGGTATTGCTGGAAAGCGTGGAAATGCGCCAGGCCCCATGGATCCTGTGGATTACCGACCTGTCGATCAAGGATCCGTTCTTCATCCTGCCGATCATCATGGGCGCCACCATGTTCATCCAGCAGCGCCTGAACCCGACTCCGCCGGATCCGATGCAAGCCAAGGTAATGAAAATGATGCCAATCATCTTCACCTTCTTCTTCCTGTGGTTCCCTGCCGGTCTGGTGCTGTACTGGGTTGTGAACAACTGCCTGTCGATTTCGCAGCAGTGGTACATCACTCGCCGTATCGAAGCAGCTACCAAAAAAGCTGCTGCTTGACGGGCTAATACGCTAGCCTGTGAATAAAAAACGCCCCCTAGTGGGGCGTTTTTGCTATCTGTCGTTTTTGTCGTAGAGGCTTTCGAGCATGAACACTGTGCGTGAAACCATCGCCGCCATCGCCACGGCCCAGGGCCGGGGCGGTGTGGGAATTGTCAGGTTGTCCGGCCCCTTGGCTGCCAAGGCCGGCCTGTTGATCACTGGCCGCACCCTGACCCCGCGGCATGCCCATTACGGTCCGTTTCGCGACGATGAAGGGCTGGTGCTGGACGAAGGGATTGCTCTGTTCTTTCCTGGGCCTAATTCGTTCACTGGCGAGGACGTGCTTGAACTGCAGGGACACGGTGGCCCCGTGGTCTTGGACATGCTGCTGCAGCGCTGTGTACAAGTCGGCTGTCGTCTGGCCCGCCCGGGCGAGTTCAGCGAGCGCGCCTTCCTCAACGACAAGCTCGACCTGGCGCAGGCTGAAGCCATCGCCGACCTGATTGAGGCCAGTTCCAGCCAGGCAGCGCGCAACGCCCTGCGCTCGCTGCAAGGGGAATTCTCCAGGCGTGTGCACAGCCTCACCGAGGCGTTGATTGCCCTGCGTATTTACGTCGAGGCGGCGATCGATTTTCCTGAGGAAGAGATCGACTTCCTCGCCGATGGCCACGTGCTGTCGATGCTTGATGCCGTGCGTAGCGAGTTATCCACTGTGCAGCGCGAGGCCGGGCAGGGCGCCTTGCTGCGTGACGGCATGACGGTAGTCATTGCCGGCCGGCCGAATGCCGGTAAATCGAGCTTGCTGAACCAGCTGGCCGGTCGGGAAGCTGCCATCGTCACTGACATCGCCGGCACTACGCGGGATATCCTGCGCGAACATATCCACATCGACGGCATGCCGCTGCACGTTGTCGATACTGCCGGCTTGCGCGATACCGATGACCATGTGGAAAAGATCGGTGTGGAACGCGCCCTGAAGGCCATTGGCGAGGCAGACCGCGTGCTGCTGGTAGTCGACTCCACTGCGCCCGAGGCCAGCGACCCGTTCGCTTTGTGGCCGGAGTTTCTCGCTCAGCGGCCGGACCCGGCCAAGGTCACGCTGATTCGCAACAAGGCCGACCTGAGTGGTGAGCGGGTAGCGCTGGAACAGTGCGATGACGGCCATGTGACCATTACCCTGAGCGCCAAGGGCGACGATACAGGGCTGCAGCTGCTCCGCGACCATCTGAAGGGCTGTATGGGTTACGAGCAGACTGCGGAGAGTGGCTTCAGCGCCCGCAGGCGCCATCTGGATGCCTTGCGCCAGGCCAGCGAGCACCTGGAGCACGGCCGTGCTCAATTGACCTTGGCGGGCGCGGGAGAGCTTCTGGCTGAGGACTTACGCCAGGCACAGCATGCGCTGGGGGAGATCACAGGAGCATTCAGCTCGGATGACCTGCTTGGGCGGATTTTCTCCAGCTTCTGCATCGGCAAGTAATCCACAGCCAGGCAAGGCCAAGCGCCGCTCCTTAGGGGGCGGCTTTTTTTTGCCTGAAATTCGTTGCAGAAGATGAATACAGGCCGATGACCCAAGCACCTGTGGGAGCGGGCGGGCCCGCGAGAAGCCCTTACAAGCACCAGATCTCTGTGGATGTACCGACCCTTTCGCGGGCTCGACCGCTCCAACCTGACCATGTCTGGCCGCCAGCGCGATGAATTTTCCATGCTCGGCTTAAAAACTGTGCTCAGGAGCCCTGTGGAAAAGTCGCCTTCAGCTCAGTTGATAAGCGGGCTTTTTTTCTGAGGAAAAACCCACCTGTGGGTAAAGAAGCATTTAATCCACAGGCTAAATGACGTTATCCAGAGCCCTCATGGCACTCCAGACACAGGGTTTAATTTCTCTCTACATAGCGCCATTATTGGGATACATGACTTTATCCACAGAAGTCGCTGTGCATAAGAATAAACATAAAAACAAAGCTTTTTAAATTTCTTCTCTCTGATTTCTGTTGTTTGCCACTCATCCACAGACTGGTCAAAATTTGCTCAGACGGTTTCTTTACTGGGGGTGAAGTCCCTATACTTGTCCGCTTACCTTCTCTATTCGCAAAAACAGGCACGAGGTGCGTGGTGGATTTCCCTTCCCGTTTTGACGTGATCGTCATCGGCGGCGGCCATGCCGGTACCGAGGCTGCGCTTGCGTCTGCACGCATGGGTGTGAAGACCCTGCTGCTGACCCATAACGTGGAAACCCTCGGTCACATGAGCTGCAACCCCGCCATCGGCGGTATTGGCAAAAGCCATCTGGTCAAAGAGATCGATGCGCTCGGCGGCGCCATGGCGCTGGCCACCGACAAGAGCGGCATCCAGTTCCGCGTTCTGAACAACCGCAAGGGCCCGGCCGTACGTGCCACCCGTGCACAAGCCGACCGCGCCATCTACAAGGCAGTGGTACGTGAAATCCTGGAAAACCAGCCAAACCTGTGGATATTCCAGCAGTCCTGCGACGACCTGATCGTCGAGCAGGACCAGGTCAAAGGCGTGGTGACCCAGATGGGCCTGCGTTTCTTTGCCGAATCGGTGGTGCTGACTACCGGTACCTTCCTCGGCGGCCTTATCCACATTGGTCTGCAAAACCATTCCGGTGGTCGCGCCGGTGATCCACCTTCGATTGCCCTGGCCCACCGCATGCGTGAACTGCCGCTGCGCGTCGGCCGCCTGAAAACCGGTACCCCGCCACGCATTGACGGCCGCTCGGTGGACTTCTCGGTAATGACCGAACAGCCAGGCGATACGCCGATCCCGGTGATGTCGTTCATGGGCAATGCCGAAATGCACCCGCGTCAGGTGAGCTGCTGGATTACCCACACCAATGCGCGCACCCACGAGATCATTGCGTCGAACCTCGACCGTTCACCGATGTACTCGGGTGTGATCGAAGGTGTCGGTCCGCGTTACTGTCCGTCGATCGAAGACAAGATCCACCGCTTCGCCGACAAGGAAAGCCACCAGGTGTTCATCGAGCCGGAAGGCTTGAACACCCATGAGTTGTACCCCAACGGTATTTCCACTTCGCTGCCGTTCGACGTGCAGTTGGAGCTCGTGCGTTCCATCCGTGGCATGGAAAACGCCCACATCGTGCGCCCCGGCTACGCCATCGAGTACGACTACTTCGATCCCCGCGACCTCAAGTACAGCCTCGAGACGAAAGTCATCGGCGGCCTGTTTTTCGCCGGGCAGATCAACGGCACCACCGGGTACGAAGAAGCCGGCGCCCAGGGCCTGCTGGCCGGGACTAACGCCGCACTGCGGGCGCAGGGCCGTGACAGCTGGTGCCCGCGCCGCGACGAGGCATACATCGGCGTACTTGTGGACGACCTGATTACCTTGGGTACCCAGGAGCCGTACCGCATGTTTACCTCGCGTGCCGAGTACCGGCTGATACTGCGCGAAGACAACGCCGACCTGCGACTGACCGAAAAGGGCCGTGAACTGGGCCTGATCGATGACCAGCGCTGGGCCGCGTTCTGCGCCAAGCGCGACGGTATCGAGCGTGAGGAACAGCGCCTGAAATCGACCTGGGTTCGGCCGAATACCGAGCAAGGCCAGGCCATTGTGGATAAATTCGGCACTCCGCTGAGCCACGAGTACAGCCTGCTCAACCTGCTGGCGCGCCCCGAAATCGACTACGCCGGCCTGATCGAAGCGACTGGCGGTGAAGCGATCGATCCACAGGTTGCCGAGCAGGTCGAGATCCGCACCAAGTACGCCGGCTACATCGACCGCCAGCAGGATGAAATTGCCCGACTGCGCGCCAGCGAAGACACACGCCTGCCTGTGGATATCGACTACACGACGATTTCCGGCCTGTCCAAGGAGATACAGGGCAAGCTGAGCCAGACCCGTCCAGAGACGCTGGGCCAGGCTTCACGTATCCCGGGTGTGACCCCGGCGGCGATTTCCCTGTTGCTGATTCACTTGAAAAAACGCGGCGCTGGCCGCGAATTGGAGCAAAGCGCTTGAGTTCCCTGGTCACCCCTCAACACGCTGAAGAGTTGTCCACAGGTGCGCGCCAGCTTGGTGTCGAGCTGACTGCCGAGCAGCACGAGAAGCTGCTTGGCTACCTGGCTCTGTTGATCAAATGGAACAAAGCCTACAACCTGACTGCTGTGCGCGACCCGGACGAGATGGTTTCTCGTCACCTGCTCGACAGCCTTAGCGTCATGTCTTTTATCCACAACGGCCGTGATAACTGGCTGGATGTTGGCAGCGGCGGTGGCATGCCCGGCATCCCGCTGGCTATTCTGCATCCACACAAGCGCGTCACCGTGCTGGACGCCAATGGCAAGAAAACCCGTTTCCTGACACAGGTGAAAATGGAACTCAGGCTGGACAACCTCACGGTTATCCACAGCCGGGTCGAGGCCTTCCAGCCGGCACAACCGTTCGACGGAATCATCTCCCGCGCCTTCAGCAGCATGGAGAACTTCACCAACTGGACCCGCCACTTGGGCGACACCGGGACGCAATGGCTTGCAATGAAGGGGCTGCATCCTGCCGATGAACTGGTAGCATTGCCCGCAGACTTCACAGTGGAAAGCGAACAGGCCCTGACCGTTCCGGGTTGCCAGGGCCAGCGCCATCTGCTGATACTGCGCCGCAAGGCATGACTGGGAACACTCGCAACAATGGCTAAGGTATTCGCAATCGCGAACCAGAAAGGTGGTGTGGGCAAGACAACCACCTGTATCAATCTCGCCGCCTCGCTGGCTGCGACCAAGCGTCGTGTCCTGCTGATCGACCTCGATCCGCAGGGCAACGCCACCATGGGCAGCGGTGTGGACAAACACGAGCTCGAGCATTCGGTCTACGACCTGCTGATCGGGGAGTGCGATTTGGCCCAGGCTATGCACTATTCCGAGCACGGAGGCTTCCAGTTGCTGCCTGCCAACCGTGACCTGACCGCCGCTGAGGTGGTGCTGCTGGAAATGCAGGTCAAGGAGAGCCGTCTGCGCAACGCCCTGGCGCCTATTCGCGATAACTACGACTACATCCTCATCGACTGCCCGCCGTCGCTGTCGATGCTCACGCTGAATGCTCTGGTCGCTTCCGATGGCGTGATTATCCCCATGCAGTGTGAGTACTACGCACTGGAAGGTCTCAGCGACCTTGTGGATAACATCAAGCGTATCGCCGCGCGGTTGAACCCTGAGTTGAAGATCGAGGGCCTGCTGCGGACCATGTACGATCCGCGCCTGAGCCTGAACAACGATGTTTCGGCGCAGTTGAAGGAGCACTTTGGCCCTCAGCTGTACGACACGGTCATTCCGCGCAACATTCGCTTGGCCGAGGCCCCCAGCTTCGGCATGCCAGCCCTTGCTTACGACAAGCAATCGCGGGGCGCACTGGCGTACCTGGCCCTGGCTGGGGAACTGGTACGCCGTCAACGCCGTCCATCACGCACTGCACAAACAACTTAAGGAATCCGTATGGCCGTCAAGAAACGGGGTCTCGGACGTGGGTTGGATGCACTGCTCAGTGGTCCTTCCGTCAGCGCGCTCGAAGAGCAGGCTGTAAAGATCGACCAGAAAGAACTGCAACACCTGCCGGTCGAGCTGGTCCAGCGCGGCAAGTATCAGCCTCGCCGAGACATGGACCCGGAGGCGCTGGAAGAGCTTGCGCACTCGATTCGCAACCATGGTGTGATGCAACCGATCGTAGTACGCCCGATTGGCGACAACCGATACGAGATCATCGCCGGTGAGCGCCGTTGGCGCGCTACCCAGCAGGCCGGCCTGGACACGATCCCGGCCATGGTCCGCGAAGTGCCCGACGAAGCCGCCATCGCCATGGCATTGATCGAGAACATCCAGCGCGAAGACCTCAACCCACTGGAAGAGGCCATGGCCCTGCAGCGCCTGCAACAGGAATTCGAGCTCACCCAGCAGCAGGTGGCTGACGCTGTGGGTAAGTCGCGGGTGACTGTGGCCAACCTGTTGCGCCTCATTACCTTGCCCGATGCGATCAAGACCATGCTCGCCCACGGTGATCTGGAGATGGGGCACGCCCGTGCATTGCTCGGCCTGGATGAAAATCGTCAGGAGGAGGGGGCGCGTCATGTTGTCGCACGTGGCCTCACCGTGCGCCAAACCGAGGCACTGGTCCGTCAGTGGCTCAGCGACAAGCCTGATCCGGTCGAACCGAGCAAACCTGATCCGGATATCGCACGCCTTGAACAGCGGCTCGCAGAGCGCCTGGGCTCGGCTGTGCAGATCCGTCATGGCAACAAGGGCAAAGGCCAGTTGGTTATTCGCTACAACTCGCTTGACGAGTTGCAAGGCGTGCTCGCTCACATCCGCTGAAACAATTCCTGTTGTAGCGCGAAGTCGGAAATCACTACCGAAGAGTTGAATAGGGGTTAATCCACCCCTATACTCTGCGCGCATTTTGTCGGCACAAATTATGCCAAGTCATAGCTGACTTGTTGGTCGACTTCCGAGGAGCAGTTGTGATGGAAATACGCACGCCAAACCGCCTGCCTTTCCATCGCTGGGCGGTTTTTCCGGTACTGCTGGCTCAATTTGTCGTACTGCTGCTGGCAACCTTGGTGTTGTGGCAGTGGAAAGGGTCGGTCAGTGGATATTCAGGCCTTTGCGGAGGTTTGATTGCCTGGCTGCCCAATGTGTATTTCGCCTGGAAGGCTTTTCGCTTCAGCGGGGCTCGGGCGGCACAAGCTATCGTCAAGTCGTTTTACGCTGGCGAGGCAGGCAAGATGATTTTGACGGCAGTGCTTTTTGCACTGACCTTTGCAGGAGTGAAGCCACTGGCGCCGCTAGCAGTATTCGGCGTCTTCGTGTTGACCCTTTTGGTCAGCTGGTTCGCGCCCCTGCTGATGAATAAAAGACTTTCGAGACCTTAGGGCGTTTGAGGCAACCATGGCAGCAGAAACCGCTTCGGGCTATATCCAGCACCACTTGCAGAACCTGACCTACGGTCAACTACCAGACGGCAGCTGGGGCTTCGCCCATTCGGCTGCAGAAGCCAAGGCAATGGGCTTCTGGGCGTTCCACCTGGACACCCTGGGTTGGTCCGTCGCGCTGGGTCTGATCTTCCTGTTGATCTTCCGCATGGCGGCCAAGAAGGCGACTTCCGGCCAACCTGGCGGTCTGCAGAACTTCGTTGAGGTGATGGTCGACTTCGTCAACGGCAGCGTGAAGGACTCCTTCCACGGCCGTAGCCCGGTAATCGCTCCACTGGCGCTGACCATTTTCGTCTGGGTATTCCTGATGAACGCCGTCGACCTGATACCGGTCGACTGGATTCCTCAGCTGGCCATCCTGATTTCCGGTGACCCGCACATTCCGTTCCGCGCCGTGTCGACCACCGACCCGAACGCGACCCTGGCCATGGCCTTCTGCGTCTTCGCCCTGATCATCTTCTACAGCATCAAGGTCAAGGGACTGGGCGGCTTCATCGGTGAGCTGACCCTGCACCCGTTTGGCAGCAAGAATATCTTCGTGCAAATCCTGCTGATTCCAGTCAACTTCCTGCTGGAATTCGTCACCCTGATCGCCAAGCCGATCTCGCTGGCACTGCGTCTGTTCGGCAACATGTATGCTGGCGAGCTGGTGTTCATCCTGATCGCTGTAATGTTCGGCTCCGGCCTGCTGTGGCTCAGCGGTCTGGGTGTGGTGCTGCAATGGGCGTGGGCTGTGTTCCACATCCTGATCATCACCCTGCAAGCTTTCATCTTCATGATGCTGACCATCGTCTACCTGTCGATGGCTCACGAAGATAACCATTAAGACCG
Organism: Pseudomonas sp. YQ_6; assembly: GCF_043103245.1. Classification (NCBI taxonomy): domain Bacteria; kingdom Pseudomonadati; phylum Pseudomonadota; class Gammaproteobacteria; order Pseudomonadales; family Pseudomonadaceae; genus Pseudomonas; species Pseudomonas sp. YQ_6. The sequence continues at coordinate 7,664 of NZ_JBICJR010000028.1, read as the reverse complement.
CCTGGCGTGTCTGATAGCCTTCCCTGCCTGTATGGGGGGAGGGCTTAAAAAGTCCGCAAGGGCATGCTGTACCAAACGATTTGTTTTACCGCTTCAAACTAAAAACCTAACCAATACGACGTAAAAGTCGGGAGGAAAGATGGAAACTGTAGTTGGTCTGACCGCTATCGCTGTTGCTCTGCTGATCGGCCTGGGTGCTCTGGGTACCGCCATTGGTTTCGGCCTGCTGGGTGGCAAATTCCTGGAAGGCGCTGCTCGTCAGCCAGAAATGGTTCCGATGCTGCAGGTCAAAATGTTCATCGTTGCCGGTCTGCTCGACGCCGTAACCATGATCGGTGTTGGTATCGCTCTGTTCTTCACCTTCGCGAATCCGTTCGTTGGTCAGATCGCCGGCTAATCACTCGTCACCACGAGTTGATGGCTGTATGAATTAAGACCGAGCGAGGTGTTGGCGTGAACATTAATGCAACCCTGATTGGCCAATCCGTTGCTTTCCTGATTTTTGTACTCTTCTGCATGAAGTATGTATGGCCTCCGGTCATCACTGCCCTGCAAGAGCGCCAAAAGAAGATTGCCGACGGCTTGGACGCTGCCAACCGCGCAGCTCGCGACCTGGAGCTGGCCCAAGAGAAAGCGGGTCAGCAACTGCGTGAAGCTAAAGCACAGGCAGCCGAAATCATCGAGCAAAGCAAGAAACGCGCTGCTCAGCTTGTCGACGAAGCCCGTGAACAGGCTCGCGTCGAAGCTGACCGTGTGAAGGCTCAGGCTCTGGCCGAGATCGAACAGGAACTGAACAGCGCTAAAGACGCCCTGCGTGCCCAAGTGGGTGCTCTGGCCGTTGGTGGTGCTGAAAAGATCCTTGGCGCCACAATCGATCAAAACGCGCATGCGGAGCTGGTTAACAAACTGGCCGCTGAAATTTAAGCGAGGGCGATCATGGCAGAACTGACCACGTTGGCCCGACCTTACGCTAAGGCTGCCTTTGAGCATGCCCAGGCCCATCAGCAACTGGCCAATTGGTCAGCCATGCTCGGCCTGGCTGCTGCGGTGTCGCAAGACGACACCATGCAGCGCCTGCTCAAGGCCCCGCGACTGACGAGCGCAGAAAAGGCCGCCACGTTCATTGACGTGTGCGGTGACAAGTTCAATGCACAGGCACAGAATTTCATTCATGTTGCCGCGGAAAACGACCGTCTCCTGCTTCTGCCGGAGATTGCCGCCCTGTTCGACCTGTACAAGGCCGAGCAAGAGAAATCCGTGGACGTGGAAGTCACCAGTGCCTTCGCGTTGAACCAAGAACAGCAAGACAAACTCGCCAAGGTTCTCAGTGCACGGTTAGGCCAGGAAGTGCGCCTGCACGCGTCGGAGGATGCCAGCCTGATTGGCGGCGTCGTCATCCGCGCCGGTGACCTGGTAATCGATGGCTCTGTTCGCGGCAAAATCGCGAAACTGGCCGAAGCATTGAAATCTTGAGTTTGAAGGGGCAGCAGAGCAATGCAGCAACTCAATCCTTCCGAAATTAGTGAAATCATCAAGGGCCGCATCGATAACCTCGATGTGAGCTCCCAAGCCCGTAACGAAGGTACCGTCGTTTCGGTATCCGACGGTATCGTGCGGATCCACGGTCTGGCCGACGTCATGTACGGCGAAATGATCGAGTTCCCTGGCAGCGTATACGGCATGGCCCTGAACCTGGAGCAAGACTCCGTAGGTGCAGTGATCCTGGGTGCCTATGACACCCTCGCCGAAGGCATGAGCGCCAAGTGCACCGGCCGCATTCTGGAAGTTCCGGTTGGTAAGGAACTGCTGGGTCGCGTCGTTGACGCACTGGGTAACCCGATCGACGGCAAAGGTCCTCTGGGTAACACCCAGACCGACGCAGTCGAGAAAGTGGCTCCAGGCGTGATCTGGCGTAAGTCGGTAGACCAGCCTGTACAGACTGGTTACAAATCCGTCGACGCCATGATCCCTGTCGGCCGTGGCCAGCGTGAGCTGATCATTGGCGACCGTCAGATCGGCAAGACCGCCATGGCCATCGACGCCATCATCAACCAGAAAGACTCCGGTATTTTCTGTGTTTATGTTGCAGTCGGCCAGAAGCGTTCCACCGTTGCCAACATCGTTCGCAAGCTGGAAGAAACCGGCGCCCTGGCCAACACCATCGTGGTTGTTGCCAGTGCTTCGGAATCCGCCGCACTGCAATTCCTGGCGCCATACGCCGGTTGCACCATGGGCGAGTTCTTCCGCGACCGCGGTGAAGACGCACTGATCGTTTACGATGACCTGTCCAAGCAGGCCGTTGCCTACCGCCAGATCTCCCTGCTGCTGCGCCGTCCACCAGGACGCGAAGCATACCCAGGCGACGTGTTCTATCTCCACTCCCGTCTGCTGGAGCGTGCATCGCGCGTTTCGGAAGAGTACGTCGAGAAGTTCACCAACGGTGCTGTTACTGGCAAAACTGGTTCCCTGACCGCTCTGCCGATCATCGAAACCCAGGCTGGCGACGTTTCTGCGTTCGTTCCGACCAACGTGATTTCCATCACCGACGGTCAGATCTTCCTGGAATCGGCCATGTTCAACTCGGGCATCCGCCCTGCAGTGAACGCCGGTGTTTCGGTATCCCGCGTAGGTGGTGCCGCTCAGACCAAGATCATCAAGAAGCTGTCCGGTGGTATTCGTACCGCTCTGGCTCAGTACCGTGAACTGGCTGCATTCGCCCAGTTCGCGTCCGATCTGGACGAAGCGACCCGCAAGCAGCTGGAGCATGGTCAGCGCGTTACCGAGCTGATGAAGCAGAAGCAGTACGCGCCGATGTCCATCGCGGACATGGCTCTGTCGCTGTACGCCGCTGAGCGTGGCTTCCTGATCGACGTAGAAGTCTCCAAGATCGGCAGCTTCGAGCAAGCTCTGATCGCCTTCTTCAACCGTGATCACGCTGAACTGATGGCGAAGATCAACGTGAAGGGTGACTTCAACGACGAAATCGACGCAGGCCTGAAAGCCGGTATCGAGAAGTTCAAGGCCACCCAGACCTGGTAAGCCGCAGCGGGGGCTCAGGCCCCCGCTTGCTAACCTGATAGGTGATACATGGCAGGCGCAAAAGAGATTCGCAGTAAGATTGCGAGCATCAAAAGCACGCAAAAAATTACCAGCGCCATGGAGAAAGTGGCGGTCAGCAAGATGCGCAAGGCACAAATGCGCATGGCTGCTAGCCGTCCTTACGCGGAACGTATCCGCCAGGTGATCGGTCATCTGGCCAACGCCAACCCGGAATACCGCCACCCGTTCATGATCGAGCGCCCTGTAAAGCGCGCCGGTTATATCGTGGTGAGCAGTGACCGTGGTCTGTGCGGTGGCTTGAACACCAACCTGTTCAAGGCCCTGGTCAAGGACATGAGCGCAAACCGCGAACAGGGCGTGGAAATCGACCTGTGCGTGATCGGCAGCAAGGGTGCGACTTTCTTCCGCATCTTTGGCGGCAACGTCGTAGCAGCGATCAGCCACTTGGGCGAAGAGCCATCGATCAACGATCTGATCGGCTCCGTCAAAGTGATGCTGGACGCCTACCTGGACGGCCGTATCGATCGCCTCTCGGTGGTTTCGAACAAGTTCATCAATACCATGACCCAGAAGCCGACGGTCGAGCAATTGGTACCGTTGGTGGCAACCCCGGATCAGGATCTCAAGCATCACTGGGACTACCTGTACGAACCCGACGCAAAAGAGCTGCTGGACGGCTTGATGGTGCGTTACGTGGAGTCGCAGGTATACCAGGCGGTGGTCGAGAACAACGCTGCTGAACAAGCGGCCCGGATGATCGCCATGAAGAACGCCACAGACAACGCCGGTGATTTGATCAAAGAGCTTCAGTTGATCTACAACAAGGCGCGTCAGGCTGCGATCACCCAGGAGATCTCGGAAATCGTCGGCGGCGCTGCCGCGGTTTAACGGTTCACATATTCAGAGGATCCAGCTATGAGTAGCGGACGTATCGTTCAAATCATCGGCGCCGTCATCGACGTGGAATTCCCACGTGACGTCGTGCCGAGTGTATACAACGCGCTTAAAGTACAAGGCGCGGAAACCACCCTGGAAGTTCAGCAGCAGCTGGGCGACGGCGTGGTTCGTACCATTGCGATGGGCTCGACCGAAGGCCTGAAGCGCGGTCTGGATGTCGTCGACACCGGCGCTGCCATTTCCGTTCCAGTTGGTAAGGCCACCCTGGGCCGTATCATGGACGTACTGGGCAACCCGATCGACGAAGCCGGCCCGATCGGCGAAGAAGAGCGTCGCGGTATCCACCAGCCAGCGCCTTCGTTCGCTGACCAGGCAGGCGGCAACGACCTGCTGGAAACCGGCATCAAGGTTATCGACCTGGTTTGCCCGTTCGCCAAGGGTGGTAAAGTTGGTCTGTTCGGTGGTGCCGGTGTCGGCAAGACCGTAAACATGATGGAACTGATCCGTAACATCGCCATGGAACACAGCGGTTACTCCGTGTTCGCTGGTGTGGGTGAGCGTACTCGTGAGGGTAACGACTTCTACCACGAGATGAAGGACTCCAACGTTCTCGACAAGGTAGCGCTGGTCTACGGTCAGATGAACGAGCCACCAGGAAACCGTCTGCGTGTAGCGCTGACCGGCCTGACCATGGCCGAGAAGTTCCGTGACGAAGGTAACGACGTTCTGCTGTTCGTCGACAACATCTATCGTTACACCCTGGCCGGTACCGAAGTATCCGCACTGCTGGGCCGTATGCCTTCGGCGGTAGGTTACCAGCCGACCCTGGCTGAAGAGATGGGCGTTCTGCAAGAGCGCATCACCTCCACCAAGGAAGGTTCGATCACCTCCGTACAGGCCGTATACGTACCTGCGGACGACTTGACCGACCCGTCGCCAGCGACCACCTTCGCCCACTTGGACGCCACCGTCGTTCTGTCCCGTGACATCGCCTCCCTGGGTATCTACCCAGCGGTCGACCCACTGGACTCGACTTCGCGCCAGCTGGACCCGAACGTGATCGGCAACGAGCACTACGAGACCGCTCGTGGCGTTCAGTATGTTCTGCAGCGCTATAAAGAGCTGAAGGACATCATTGCGATCCTGGGTATGGACGAACTGTCCGAAGCCGACAAGCAACTGGTAGCCCGCGCTCGTAAGATCCAGCGCTTCCTGTCGCAGCCGTTCTTCGTGGCAGAAGTGTTCACCGGTTCGCCAGGTAAGTACGTTTCCCTGAAAGACACCATCGCTGGCTTCAGCGGCATCCTCAAAGGTGACTACGACCACCTGCCAGAACAAGCGTTCTACATGGTCGGCAGCATCGACGAAGCGATCGAGAAAGCCAAGAAACTGTAATTCCTGCGCCCCGCAAGGGGCGCTATCAGGTTGAGGCAAGCAGATGGCTATGACAGTCCATTGCGATATCGTCAGCGCGGAAGGAGAGATCTTCTCCGGCCTGGTCGAGATGGTAGTTGCGCACGGTAACCTGGGTGATCTTGGTATCGCTCCAGGCCATGCGCCGCTGATCACCAATCTCAAGCCTGGTCCGATCACGCTGACCAAGCAGGGTGGCGCACAAGAGGTGTTCTACATCTCTGGTGGTTTCCTCGAGGTTCAGCCGAACATGGTCAAGGTGCTTGCCGATACCGTGCAACGTGCTGCAGACCTGGATGAAGCTCAGGCTCAGGAGGCCCTCAAGGCTGCCGAGAACGCCCTGAATCTGAAAGGCGCGGACTTCGACTACGGTGCCGCCGCCGCACGTCTGGCCGAGGCCGCAGCCCAGCTGCGTACCGTCCAGCAAATGCGCAAAGGCAAGTAATCGGCTACGGCTGATAACTTCTGTTGCGATTGAGTAAAAGGGTAGCCTCGGCTACCCTTTTTCTTTTTCTGTTTTCTCCCCCGGTCTTTCACTGACCGCCCAGGATTGGTAGCCAGTAATGTCACTCGATATCGTTATTCTCGCCGCCGGCCAAGGCACCCGCATGCGCTCGGCGCTGCCCAAAGTGTTGCACCCGGTGGCTGGCAATTCCATGCTCGGCCATGTTATCCACAGCGCGCGCCAACTTCAGCCGCAAGGTATTCATGTGGTCATTGGCCATGGCGCCGAGCTGGTCCGCGAGCGGCTGGCTGCTGACGACCTGAATTTCGTCATGCAGGATAAACAGCTGGGTACCGGTCATGCTGTTGCCCAGGCACTGCCAGCGCTGACCGCTGACACCGTGCTGGTGTTGTACGGCGACGTGCCGTTGATCGAAGTGGAGACCTTGCAGCGTCTGTTGGCGAAGGCCAACGATCAGCAGCTGGGACTGCTGACAGTCACCCTCGATGATCCGACCGGCTATGGCCGGATCGTGCGTGACGAGCAGGGCAAGGTAACTGCCATCGTTGAGCACAAGGACGCCAACGACGCGCAAAAAGCGATCAACGAAGGCAACACCGGCATTCTGGCGCTGCCGGCCGCGCGCCTCGCCGACTGGATGGGCCGCCTGTCGAACAACAACGCCCAGGGCGAGTACTACCTGACTGACGTAATCGCCATGGCAGTGGCCGATGGCTTGGTGGTGGCAACTGAACAGCCACACGACGCTATGGAAGTGCAGGGCGCCAACGACCGCCGCCAGCTCTCCGAGCTGGAGCGTCACTACCAGTTGCGTGAAGGCCGCCGTCTGATGGCTCAGGGGGTTACCCTGCGTGATCCGGCACGCTTCGATGTTCGTGGTGAAGTAAGCGTTGGTCGTGACGTGCTGATCGACATCAACGTGATTCTCGAAGGCAAGGTGGTCATCGAAGACGATGTGCAGATCGGCCCTAACTGCGTGATCAAGAACACGACCCTGCGCAAAGGCGCGGTGGTCAAGGCCAACAGCCACCTCGAAGGCGCCGTGATGGGAGAAGGCAGCGATGCTGGCCCGTTCGCCCGCCTGCGCCCGGGCAGCGTACTGGACGCCAAGGCCCATGTGGGTAACTTCGTTGAACTGAAAAACGCCCACCTGGGTGAAGGGGCCAAGGCTGGTCACCTGACCTACCTGGGGGATGCCGAAATCGGTGCGCGCACCAATATCGGCGCCGGCACCATCACCTGTAATTACGATGGCGCCAACAAGTTCAAGACCGTGATGGGTGAAGACGTGTTCATTGGATCGAACAACTCGCTGGTGGCGCCTGTGGAAATCAAGGCCGGCGCTACCACCGCAGCTGGCTCGACCATCACCCAGGCTGTAGACGCGGGTGACCTGGCTGTAGCCCGTGCGCGCCAGCGCAACATTTCGGGTTGGAAGCGCCCTGAGAAGATCAAGAAGAGCTGAGTTATTCACAGGCGTTTCGATCGAAAGCCGACTTATGTGAATAAGTCGGCTTTTTTATTGGCGCTCCCGCGCCTTGGACTGCCCCCCAAAAGTTGGACAGTTCTAAGCTACAGCCCGAGCCCTGTATTCCACAGGGCTCAGGCCATTGAGTCTCAGCTTGATGCGATCATGGTTGTAGTAGTGAATGTACTCATCCAGACCCGCTCTCAGCTCATCAATGCTCTCGAAACACTTCAGGTAGAAAAACTCAGATTTGAGCGTGCCGAAGAAGCTTTCCATGGCCGCATTGTCCAGGCAATTGCCTTTTCGAGACATGCTCTGCTTTACCCCGCATTCGCTTAGCTTACGGCGGTATTGCGCCTG